>NZ_JASGFR010000036.1:0-34708 GCF_047605405.1 Rhodomicrobium sp.
CTAACGCAACAGCACGACCGGGGCTACTTGCCTCACCCATATCCAGCATAACGCTCGTAACGCTCTGCAATCCCAAAATACCGATCTGAGTTGCAGTGGGAACCATTTTGTATAGGTCCTCGGTAGCCTGCGAAAACATACCGCGCGAAGGAATGTCTAGAATGGACGTTTGCTGCGAACCAGTCCATCCATTGCCGACAATAATGTAATTTGTCACTCTGAGCTCCTGACTCTTTAGCGTCGTCTACCCTGCGCGCGGAATATCTTTGTTACGTTTATCGAATACACAGTAATGGCAAATAAAATAGTCATGCACAACATAATTACAGGAATTGTTTTTCCGCTAAACTGACAGTATTTATTGTATGAACAATATATAACGTACACAATGAACCCTAAAAATAAGTATGACGACATGGTAATTATAAATTCAATTGGCCAAAATCGTAAGTATGATACTTGATAAAAACTTTTTCCTCTAAATATCTCATAAAGACGCAATTTTACCCATCTAAGCAAAGCTAGTCCTACAAATACAAGTGAAATGTGCAGCAATAGTTTTTCAGTTAACTCGATACCGCCCCACTGTATACAAGGATGTTCAGTAATAGTGGCAGAGCTAATCAAAAGTTCATGCTTATCGATTAGTTCATAAAGTTTTTTAATTGGCTCTATGGCAAAAACGTATTTATGCGCATCAATATATGATTTCCAAATAAATAGTACAATCAACGAAATAGCGACAAAGATAATAGAGTGCATAGGTTGAATGCGCATCACGCGATGATCATTTTGTCTATTTATTCCAATATCAGCAGCAAAAGACAATAATATAATAACCAGTGTTATATGAATATGAATAAGCGTTGGCAGAAGCCAGCTGGCGGCAAAAAATGTCAAAGAGTATTTCTCGATTAAAAATTGAGGAGCCCGCAGTATTCGCAGAGCAAGCTCATTATATTGTTCTGCACGAAAAGACCTATGTGTATCGGGCGAGTGCATATATTTAACTTTAGTGAGTTTCAAGATGCAGCCATGGTTGCTTTATATCTTCCGAATGAATCTGCACAACATTATCGTGCTGCCTTTCAAGGTAAAACTTTATTGGTCATTTTTTTTCTGTCTCTTGTGGCGCCACCTGCACAATCTTGAATGGCATACCGCCGAAAGAATCCTTTGCAACCTTTGCAATTAGGGCCTGCATTAGTTTGGCTTCACCCACTCCATCAATGATCCAAAACATTCCGCCGCTTTTCCATTCAGAGGGGTGAAGGCGCATGGGGTAGCGCGGATCCTGCGTAAGCCGCTTGTCGACTTCCGACGAGACTCGAGCCCAAGTCACGAAGGCGACACCGACAGTATTACCATCAGGAAGTTTCGCTTCCGCGACCGCGAACTGGTTATGCAAGATCGCCGGGACCACCAGCCATTCAAGGTCCGCAATGGACATTTGCCTGTGTAATGGCGACCTACTCAGCAGCGCAACTATGTCGCCGAAAGCTGCCGAAATGGGCTTTACCTGTAAATTTACGTTGGGGTTTTTATCGCGTGCAATGGGATATCCTTCTGCCGAGCCCTTCGGTAGAAAAACCGGCATTGGATCCTGTTGCTGCTTGGAGGACATTTTAGAGCCGTCTTCAAAACACTTGAGTTCACCTAAATTAAAAAGCTCATTGGCGATTATAGTCAAGAGCTTGGAGGGCAAGCGCGATATCGTTTGGGGTGGAATTGGATAAGTGCTACCTAAGGAGGTATCCCATCTATTTCATACGGATATCGGTTCTTCTCATTTTCAGGCCACCGTTTATGCCGACATGGAAACACTTTCTTGCCACAATAGAGATACAGCTTGATACAATTATGAAATGGTTTGTCACGATAGGCGCATAAATTCGATGGAAGATTGCATACAGTAGTGATGCAATCGCGCTCACGAACGGAAAGATGTCGATGGCAAGCTCCGAAAATCCAAGCCACGAACAAAGTACGATCTGGCTCGCTTCCTATCCAAAGTCCGGTAACACCTGGGTCCGGATCTTCCTTCATAATCTGATGCGCGAGTTGCGGGAGCAAGGAGCGGGCGCTCAGAGCATCAACGCGCTTCATGAGCTGACGGCGCGCGATGCGCTGGCGGCTGGCTTCGCGCGCAGGCTCGGAAAGCCCGTGCCTGAAGCAACGCCGCGCGAGATTGCGCAAGCTCGAACAGAGGTTCAAGCGCGATCTCGCGCACGGCCGCAAAGGCCCGTCTACGTCAAGACCCATAACGCCGTCGCCACGATCGAGGGCTTCCCGACCATCAATTTCGATATCACGCTGGCGGCGGTTTACATCGTGCGCAATCCGCTCGATGTGGCGGTGTCCTATGCCCACTATTCGAGCCTGTCAGCAGCCAAGGTCATCGCCTTCATGGCGAACGCCGACGCGAATATCCCCGCTATTGAACGCCGTGCTTTTCAACGCCGACGAGGTGAGAGCGAACGTCAATCGCGATCTCGGCTTTTCGGTCGAGGATCGCATCGAGCAAGCTCGAAGAATGGGTTGGCTGTGCGATCAAGTGGTCAAGGCCGGCGGGATGGCCATCGCGGACTTTATTTGTCCGACAGCCGAAACGAGGGATGCTTTCGGACCGGCCCTTACGATTTGGCTCGATCGCATCCGGGAAGGCCGGTTTCAGGATACAAACAAGCTTTTCACCGCGCCTGAGAAATACGATATGCGCGTTACTGCGGAAGGCTCGCCACGCCATTGGGCTGAGCGTATCCTTCAAGAGCTCCGCCCCGTCTTCGACCCGAAAAAGCCCACAGCTTTATTCGTCGGGCGCTACCAGCCTTTTCACGACGGTCACCGCCGCCTTATCGAAGAAGGTATCCGCCGTGTTGGTCAGGCCTGCGTTGCGGTTCGCGATACACAGGGTACCAACGAAAAAAAACCTTTTTCCTTCTTCGATGTCAAGCAGCGCATCGAAGCCGGGCTCAGCGCTTTCGCGGGACGCTACGTTACTGTGCCTCTTCCCAATATTACCCACATTTTTTACGGTCGGGACGTCGGTTATGCCGTGGAAAGAATATATCTCGATGATGCTATTGAAGCGGTCTCAGCCACCAAAATTCGGGATGAAGCTGAAGCATAAGAATTTCGGATCTGCTCGTTCCATTCTAAGATGGTGTCAAACAGTCAGCGTAGCGTTGTGGTGCTTAAGAATCGACACTGGGTTAATTTGGGCAATTTGCTCTCAACAGGCGTTGCGGTTGCCGATGTCACCCGGCAGGAGATCCATAGCTTTAGATACCCCATAGCGCGCGTTGAGCCCTAAGAATGCACGTTGAAACGCCTAATCCTCCTTTTGGCGTTCGGGTTGGTTAGTCCACCTGGAGCCGCCGCGACTTCGAGCGTGCCATCTTCCTTTCGTGAGGCTGTTCGATCAGTTCGCACGGGATCTCTGCTTCCGGGCGCAACGGGTCACGCTGGCGGACGCGGTAGCGGTGGCCGTTATAGTCGAACTCCTGCCCGATGGCTTCCGGCAGTCTGCGGCCGAGATGCTCTTCGACGACAAACTCGGGCAGATAGACAACGCGCTCTTGTGACATGCGGGCTTTCTGTTCAGGGCCTCACTCAACTATCCGGACTTCGGCACGACCTTTGGCAGCGCCTCGGCAGCCGCGCGATCTCGGTCATCGGCCCCGGCTCTTGCCGCCCGTGAGCCCGGCGGCAGCCTTGAGCGTGTCGGCGAGCGACCGGTGCTTGCGGGGCTCGTCGCGGCCGAGATGCTCATGCAATCCCTTATCGAAGAAGTTCGACAGGAACTTCTGCGCGCCTTCGATCGAGGATGCCTTGCCGACTTCGTTGCCATCGACATAGACCCGGTGATCGGTGCCTTTGGGATTTCCGCCACGGCCGGGAAGGGCAATATCGAGCCGAAAGCGGCGGCTGCCTTCGCTGCAGGTGCCATAGAGAAAACCAGCACCATCAATGCCTCGCCAGACGAATGTCCTGCCCATGTTTCTTATCTCCCTCTCTTCAGTGCCGTTCGCCCGATGCCGTTGCCGCCTGTGCAGCGTTACCGGCGATGGCCAGGCAACTTTTGCGATCGCGGAAAACCGAGCACATGAAGCTCGGCAAGCGCCTGAGCGCCCTTCAAGTTCGGCATGCTTCCCGCCTTCTCGCCTCGAATGAAAACCTGAAAGAGCGGCCCCGCATGGGGCGGATCGCCCTCTCCTGGAACAGCGATGCTGATGGGGAGAAGCTGCTCGCCATCACGGAACACGCCCCGGAAATATCCCCCGCTATCCAGTCCTTTCCAGATGATGGAAGGCTTCGTATGGTCGGAAGCTGGCATGGGACGCCCCAGCGCATACATGATTGTTCATATACTATCATTATGGAGGCTGAGATGCCAGAACGTCGAACTCGACGATCACGCTGGCAGCCGCTCTAGCGCTTTCGCTGGGGCGGCTTCTTGCTCTCCTCGAAGACATAGCGGAAGCCTTTTTGCTCCTCGGCCCGGATGAGATCGCGCGCTCGCTTCTCGCCGACGAGTTCCTTCAGGCGCGCCAAATGGCCTTGGGCGATTTCGTAATTGCGGAAGAACGGGTCTCCGCCGCCTGGCGCCTCCGCTCTCGTGCGGGCGCGATCGCGGGCCGCGATAAAGGACCGGGCTTCTTTCAGAGCGGCTGCGGCGATAGCCGCTTTGCTGGGCTTGCGGGCCATGGTTTCTCCACAAGCAGTGTCTTTCAATGGTACAGGTACAATCGTAGCTAACCTACGACAGTGCGTGCGATAGGCGTCGTAGAAGACCTGTGCATTCAAGCTATGATAGCGTATATACGAGCAAGCTTGCGGGAGCGATCCGCGCCATCAACAGGATCGTCGTTGGAACCGGAGACGCGCCGGGTAGCCGGCCGGGAGGCGCCATGCTTGTGTTGAAGATCACCGCCTATGCCGCGATGGCAGTCGGCGCCTTTGGGGTGATCATCGTCTCTTGCACGCACCACAACGCGTTTTGCTTGAAGCGGTTTGGTGTCGAACTGCTGACGCTGCCTGCCTTTGCTGGCGTCGGCATCGCCGCCATCATATTTTGGGAGGGCGTCCTCTATTATAGCGATGCCATTGCCAAGCACGCAGACCTGTCAGACGGCCTTGCGCTGATGGGGTTGGGCGGGGTCGGTCTCCTGTTCGCTTTGGTCGTCAATATCCGGCTGACCAATGTCTTTTACGGCGTTGTGGCCACGCTCGTTCAGCTCGTGCTGGGCGCGTTTCTTGCCCCCTTCATGATCATCGGCGCGATTGGCGCGGCCTGTGAAACCCCGATACGATACGTGGAGCGGCAAGGCTGCTGGGATCGCGGCCGCAGGTTCGGTGGATAGCTCCTTCGAGCAAGCCGCAAAGGGGCGTTAAGCGATGATCGCGAAACGAATCCTGAGGCCTAAAGCCGCCTCAAATTTCGGTCGGCTCGGCGCCTACATCCTTGGCGACGGTCAAACGCCGAGCGAGACGCTCACCGCTCGCACCTTCAGCTATATTCTCGATGGACAAGAGGGCGCCGGGCGGGTTGGGACCGTCCGGGTCAGGAATTGCATGTCGGAGGCACCGGATCTTGCCATCAAGGAGATCCTTAGCGTCCAGGCGCTCAACAAGCGCAGCCGGTCAGATCGCACCTACCATCTCGTGGTGTCGTTCGAGCCCGGCGAAACACCGACGCCTGCGCAGCTTGAAGATATCGAGAACGAGCTTTGCGCGGCGATCGGGCTGGGACGCCATCAGCGCATCTCGGCACTCCATCTCGACCGGGCGCATCTCCATCTCCACATCGCCATCAACAAAATTGATTCGGAAAGCCTTCGCTGTGTCGAGCCCTATTACGACAAGCGAAAGCTGATGGCAGCCTGCGTCAGCCTCGAACTCAAACATGGGCTTGCGCAAACCAATCACGGGCTTTCCAAGCGGAAACGGCCCAAAGGGCGGCCTGCCGATCTCGAAGCCCATGCCGCCGAAAGCTCCTTCCTGTCCTTCGTGAAAGACAAGATCGAAGCGTCGCTTCTGGCGGTGCTTGGCGAAAAGGCCGAGTGGCGTGACGTTCACGTGCTCATGGCGCGCGAGGGCTTCATCCTGAAGCGCCGCGGCGCAGGCCTTGTCATCGCCGACGCCAAGAGCAGGCTTGCAGTCAAGGCGTCCATCGTGAACCGCGCCTTTTCCATGAAGGAACTCACATCGCGTCTTGGCGCCTTTCAGCCTGGCCTCGCTGGTACGGCAACCGTCAACGATGCGTATGGCCGCGCGCCGCTGCGCCCTCTCAGCACTGCAACGCTTTATGCAGACTATGTGCGCCAGCGCAAGCAGGGCTCCGAGGCGCGGCTAGAATCCCGGGAAGCCGGCGCTTTGGCTCGAACCGAAGTTAATTCGGCTTTTGCAAAACGGCGAGCCGAGGTCAGCCGCTCAGGCCTGACACGCCTGGGTAAAAAAGCGAGACGCGCGGAGCTTCGCCTGATGCGATCGCGCGCGCTTGCCGCGCTGTCCGACACCCGGCGCGAGCGCGAGGCCGCAATCGAGGAGGCGTACTTCTTCACCTGGGTGTCCTATTTGCAGGCGCGCGCAAAGGGGGGCGACCAGAAAGCGCTGCGTGCTCTTCGTGCGAGCGCCGCACCCGGTGCCAAGACCGCGGCTGCCTTCCTTACAGCCAAAGATGCCGGCGCCGCAAGAACCATAATTTTGCGGGATTTGAACCCTGTCATTGGCCGCAACGGCGAACTTGTCTATCGCCTCGCCGACGGAGGCGCGGTCACCGACGAGAAGCTGCGCATCCGCATCGACAAAGCCTCCTACCAGGCCACCATCATCGCGCTGACGCTTGGTGCGCAGCGTTTTTGCGGGCAGGCCCTGGCGGTCGAAGGAACAGGCGCCTTCAAGAGACAAGCGGTCGAGGCCGCAGCAGCGCTTTCACTTGCCATCACATTTAGCGATCCCGCCATGGAGGCGGAGCGGCAGCGGCTCATGATGAGTAAAACGCCGCGTCCTCGCCTCTCGCGCCCTTAGCGCAGGCGTTAGATAAATCGATTGTTTATAGACAATCACTCCTTTATCCTGGCTTTCGGCGAGAGCATGACACTTGAAAGCCAGCGGGAAGGCAGGCTCGCTCCAGCCGTGCGGTTTGAGGCAAGGGACGGAATGGCGATGATCGGGGTGGAGCGTCCGAAGCCTGACAAAAAAGCGCTCGCGATCGCCGTCCTGATCGGCCTTGTCGTCCTTAACAGCGCGGCGACGCAGTATGTCGCGTCAAGGTTCGCATATCATCCCGCTCTTGGCGCACCTCTTGCGGGCCATCTCTATTCGCCCTGGGAGTGGCTGATCTGGCAGCACAAGTTTGGCGGCCAGGCCCACAGCGTCTTCCGGACCGTTTCGGCTGGCATAGCGCTTGCGCTTTCTTGCGGCCTGTTCGGCCTCCTTGCGCTCAGCGGGCGCAACGCGGAGCGCCACGAAGGCATTCACGGGACCGCTCATTGGGCGAGCCAGGCTGAAATCGAGGCGACGGGGCTTTTTCCGAAAAAGGGACAGCGCGGGGAAGGCGTTTATGTTGGCGGCTGGCGCGATGAGCGCAAACGGCTTCGTTATCTGCGCCACAACGGCCCGGAGCATGTCGCCGCCATTGCACCAACGCGATCGGGCAAAGGCGTCGGCCTTGTCGTGCCGACGCTTCTCTCCTGGCCGCACAGCGTTGTCGTCAACGACCAGAAAGCCGAGCTCTGGAACCTGACGGCGGCTTGGCGGAAAAAAGAAGCCGGCAACGCCGTCATGAAGTTCGATCCGGGCGCTTCCTCGGGCAGCGTCAGCTTCAACCCGCTTGAGGAGATCAGGCTGGGCAGCCTTAACGAGGTTGGCGATGTCCAGAACCTCGTAACCATCCTCGTCGACCCGGAAGGCAAAGGCCTCGTCGATCATTGGGCAAAGACGAGCCACGCCTTCCTGACCGGCGCGGTCCTCCACGTTCTCTATAAGAAGCGCGCGGAAGGCAAGGTCGGCTCGCTCCCCGATGTGGCTGCCGCGCTGTCCGATCCAGATCAGCGCATCGAGAGCCTTTATTTCGAGATGATCGCCAACAGCTGGGGCGAGGGCGAGAACACCCATACCACCATCGCAAGCGCCGCGCGGGACATGCTAAACCGGCCCGACGACGAGCGGGGCTCGGTGCTTTCGACGGCGATGTCGTTCCTGTCGCTCTATCGCGATCCGCTCGTCGCCAGGAATGTGGCGCGGTCCGACTTCAAGGTGGGCGATCTGATGAACCACGACCGCCCCGTCACGCTCTATCTCGTGGTGCGCGCCGAAGATAAGGACCGCATGCGGCCCTTGATGCGGCTTATCATCAACCAGCTTGTCCGCGTGCTGTTGCGCCCGGAAATCACCTTCGTCGACGGCCGGCCGCAGGCGCCGCACAAGCACCGGCTGCTCCTCATGCTCGACGAATTTCCATCCTACGGCAAACTCGAAGTGTTCCAGGAGGCGCTTGCCTATATCGCAGGCTACGGCATCAAGGCGTATCTTATCATGCAGGACATGTCCCAGCTCTGGGGCGCCTATGGCAAGGACGAGAGCATCACGTCCAATTGCCATGTGCGGATCGCCTATGCGCCGAACAGGGTCGAGACCGCCGAATGGCTGTCTCGCATGGTCGGCACCGCCACCATCGTGAAGGAGGACATCACCACGAGCGGGCGGCGCTTCGGCGCGGTCTTGACGCAGGTTTCGAAGACCTATCACCAGGTCAGCCGGCCGCTTCTGACCGCCGACGAAATCATGCGGCTCAAATCGCCCTTGAAAGACAGCGGCGACCTCATTATCCAGCCCGGCGACATGCTCATCTTTGTTGCGGGCCACGCGCCGATCTTCGGCGCGCAAAGCCTTTATTTTCGCGATCCTGTTTTCCGTGAGAGGGCGAAGCTCCCCGTGCCGGCGTCCGATAGCCTTCACCGCAGCCAGGTAACGGCCTTCCAATGGGATCCCAAAACCGGAGAATAGGCCTCGCCGCCTGGATCGGGGCCGCGAGTGTTTCGGCGCTCGTAGCTGCCGCAAACCATTCGGGCTATCGCTTCAACGAAACCCCTTCAGTGCCGGTTGGAATATGGCGAGTTCTGCCGGTCAATGGCCCGCTGGAGCGCGGCCAGATCGTCAGCGTGTGTCCGCCGCCAACCGGTGTCTTCCTGGAGGCGAAAGCACGGGGCTATTTGTCTGGAGGTTCTTGTCCTGGCGGGCTCGAGCCCATGTTGAAGCCCATCGCCGCGCTCGAGGGCGATGTCGTCGAACACACAGGCGAAGGTATAAGCGTGAACGGCCGGCTTCTTCCTTCTTCCGTAGCTTTCCCAGCCGATAGCAGGGGACGGTTGCTTCCGAAGGTCTTTGCCGTTCGGCTTGTGGTAAATAAAGGCGAGATGTTCCTCGTTTCCGGACATGGCCGAAGTTTTGATAGCCGGTACTTTGGCCCCTTGCCGCTCTCGGTCATTACAGGAGTCGCGGCGCCCATATGGATCGCAAACTCGGATAAGTGAGGGTCACGCGAAAAAGTGACGCTTGGGTTCAGTGCTCTCCCGGGGGCTGCCATCGGGACAGGTCTCATACAGATAGCGGACGTCGGGGCGGCGTGAGGAAAATCTCATAATGGTTTGGAGCGCGCGTCCGCACCTGAAGGTGCTGCGGCCATCGTCGGCCCGTCGCGCTACAGCGTTTACATTAGATCTCGCGCTGTCACGCTTTAGGACTTCGTCGCTCGGACTTTTATTCGGATTACAGACCAGCCAGTTGGAGATCTCGTTGACCTTCAGCGTGGAGACATCCTCCTGATAGCCGACGCCTGACGCATTCCGCGCATAGATGGCGTTGAGGCAGCTGACATAAGCCTCGCGCGTCATCCCGGTCGGACGGAATGCGAAGTTGTGCGAAATCGCCACCTCGCTCGCGGAGGTGACGACCGCGCTCCACAGCGGTAGCAGTCTCGTGAGCTTGGTCAGGGCCCGCGCTTTGATGATTCGCCAGAGTTGGAAGTCCTCCTCGCCGCCCACAGGCTTTTCGTCTAACGCCGCGGTCTCGTCGACCAGGTCGGTTAACCCCGTCTTGAACAGGTAGCCGTGGACCGCGTCCTCGCTGAATTGGGCCAAATTGCTCTCCTGCGCCCAGTGGGCGATCACTGCCGTCTATGTGTAGAATACAGGTAAATTTGGCAACGCAGCAGGGCCGCTATGGTAATCTGAAGCCTGATCACTTGGAAACTGAGATTCGGCGCATGGATGCGAAAACGAACACGGGGGCGAACACTTTGGTCGATGTCGCAGGCGCCACGATTCTCCGTTTGAAAATCGAGCGCTATCGCGCCTTCCAAAAGTTCGATTGGTTCCCAAAGGCCGGCCTGAACGTCATCCTCGGCGGCGGCGACGCTGGCAAGACCACCATCCTCGAAGCGATCGCCCTGTTGCTCAATCCGAGCAATGCTGCCCTTGTGTCTGACAATGACTATTGGCGACGCCAGCGCAAGGACGGGTTCTTCATTGGAGCCGTGATCAGCCTGCCCCCGGACAGCAGCATCGCCACTCAGTCGCGTCCGGCGTTCCCATGGGAGTGGGATGGGCGACAGGCCTGTAAGCCGCAGGAGTCCGATGAAGGCGAACCGGCGCGTCCGGTCGGGCCGCCGGTCTATAAGATCTCCGTCAGCGGCTCCGAAGAGCTCGACCTGACCTATGCGATCCACAATCCGAACGACACCACCGACATATTCTCGCCGACGCTCCGTCGAGAGATCGGCTTGGTGCGTCTGGGCGGTGATGATCGGAACGATCGCGACCTCCGCCTTGTGCAGGGCTCGGCTCTGGATCGGCTGCTCAGCGACAAGGCTCTGCGCTCACGCCTGACCTCGACCTTCTCTGACGTCGACGTGAAGGCTGAGCTACAGACCGAAGGGCAAGAGGCGATGAAGCAGCTGAACGAGACGTTCGGCGAGCGCGCGCTGCCGCATGACCTGGGGCTTGGCCTCAGCGCAGGTCAGGGCCTGTCGATCAGCGCGCTGATCGGCCTGACCGCCGCCATAGAGGACAGCCGCCTACCGCTATCGAGTTGGGGCTCGGGGACTCGGCGTCTGGCATCCTTGGCCGTCGCCCAGGCCTGCCGGTCCGGTTGCCCTATTACCTTGGTCGACGAGGCTGAGCGTGGCCTCGAGCCCTATCGCCAACGCAAGCTCGTCAGCGAGCTGGCAGCCGGTCCATCCCAGGTTGTGATGACGACGCACAGTGCGCCGGCCCTGGTCGCCGCCGAGCCGGCGACGATCTGGTATCTCAGCCAGGGTCATGTCATCGCCGAGCTTTCCAGCCCGCGCTCGGTTCAGCTGCAGAAGCGGGATCCGGAATCTTTCCTGTCGCGGCTGACCCTGGTGGGCGAAGGGCCAACCGAGGTCGGCTTCGTCGAAGAAGTGCTTCGCCGAGAAATCGCGACGGACCTGCTCGACCTGGGGGTTCGGCTCAGCGACGGCCAGGGCAACACCTTTACGCTCGAACTGCTGGAGGAGTTCACCAAAGCCAAACTCGGCCTCGCCGCATTTGTCGACTGTGAGGGCGACAACACCACTCGCTGGGGCAATCTGAGGTCCGTGATGGGCGACCTTCTATTCCAGTGGCCCTCGGGCTGCACCGAGGCGAACGTCATCGCCCATGTTCCTGACGACAAGCTGGAGGCGTTGCTCGTTGATCCTGAGGACGTCCATACCCAACCCCGGCTCGCCACCCTGGTCGAGCGGCTTAAGGTTCTCGTACCCACGGCCGAATTCCCCAAGCACGATTTCGCCACCATCAACGCCGTCGCTGGCGATCGCCTGCGCGCCATCATCACCGCCGCTGCGAGCGGCGATCCAGACGGGGCTCCTGAGAAGGAGGCCAAGACTTGGAAGAAGCACGGCAAGCGCTGGTTCAAGAGCCTCGAAGGCGGTCGAGAGTTGGCGGACAAAGCATACGTCCTGGGCGCCATGGTCAATGTGAAGCCTCAGCTGCAGCCCTTGATCGACGCGCTCACGGCGCTGACCGCGAGGACGCCGAAGGCGACGGAAAATGGCTGACGCGGCGGTCGCCGCCGCGCTCAGGTCAGCCGCGAAGTTGGTCGTGGTCGAAGCGCCGGGCGGATGCGGGAAGACGTTCCAAGGCGCCGCCTTCGCGGCCGATGTCAGCCCGACGCTAGGCGCAGGGCGCCTTCTTATCCTGACGCACACCCATGCTGCCTGCGATGTATTCGGCGATCGCACGAAGGGCCTATCCGGGTTGGAAATCCGGACTATCGACAGCCTGATCGGCCAGATCGCCGAGGCTTATCCGGAACCGGGTTTCATCGCAGGCGCCTTGCCGGACTATGACCGCAACAGCCGCTGGACGGCGGGCCTGCTTAAGCGTCGTCCATTCATCGCCGACATGTTGGCGCGCCGCTATCCGATGGTGGTCTGCGACGAGCACCAGGACGCAAGCGCCGAACAGCACGCCGTCATCGAGTCCCTGCACGCCGCCGGCGCCAGGGTCCGAGTCTTCTTCGATCCGATGCAACGGATCTATGGCTCGGGCGCGACGGAGGCGCAGGGCCAAGCCGACGACAGCCGCTTGGCGGCCTTTCGTGCCGCGGCCGATGTCGCGGAATCGCTCGATGTTCCCCACCGCTGGACGGGCGGCGGCGAAGAGCTTGGGGGCTGGGTTCTGGAAAACCGCGCCAGCCTGGCCGCTGGTGGGAAACTGCGGCTGACGGGTAAGCTGCCACGCGGCCTCAAGGTGGTCTTCGCCGACAACACCGCGCAACGAAATCTTGGCTTCCAGCTCGACGCTCAGGACCGACGGCCGCTCGATCCTGCGTTCAAAGGAGTTCAGCCCCTGCTGATCCTGTCGCACCACAACGACACGGTTCAGGCGATCCGCGCCTTTCTAGGTCGATCCATGCCGATCTGGGAAGGGCATACCCGGTCGGCGCTGCCGGCGCTTGTGCAGAGCCTGGCCGCCTGCGATGACGCCGCTGCCGTTGCCAAGGCCGCGGTGGCCTTTGTCCAAGGGGTTTGCACAGGTTTCTCCGACAGTCAGTGGGCGACGCGCTTTCGCGACGAGGTCGCCAGCGGTTGCGCCAAGCCGGCCCGGGGAAAACCGGCGCTCATCCAGTCGTTGGCGCGCCGGATCGTGGAGCAACCCAATCACGCAGGTGTCGGCACGTTCCTGCAGGATCTGCAGCGCGCAACGAAGTTCCAAACCGAGTTCGCATCCGTTCACATCGACTATCCTAGGGAGTTCTGGGAAGCGGTGCGTCTCGGAGCAGCAACGGATCCACAAGCCGGCCTAGCGGAACAGTCGCGCCACAATGCCCATACCCGACGCTTACCGCCCCTGCGCGCCGTTAGCACGATTCACAAAGCCAAGGGTTTGGAAGCCCCTAACGTGGTGATTATGCCCTGCGACGGTACGACCTTCCGCGAAAAGGATCGCCGACTGCTCTACGTGGCGATCAGCCGAGCCAGCCGCAACCTGACGCTGGTGGTGTCGCGCTCCAACCCCAGCCCGATTATCGAGCTATGAGACAAGCATCAAAAGCGATGGAAAAGCCGATCTTGGATCGCTCTCAGATCACTCTCAGCGACCGGGACGAACCCCTGTTGCTCGCGTGGCCGACACAAGGCAACGCGGGCGGATTCATCTCATTTAAAAAAATCGCCGACTGGCGCGCCTTCGTCGAAAGTCTCGCTATCGACGCATGTATTCCAGAGGTCGTACGAGCGAAGTATGCGCGTGCGCAGACCCTGTACCTGCTGGGCTGGGTCGACTTCAGTGTCTTGAAGGCTGGTGAACTGGCTGCCCTGATCGCGCTCGAACTCGCGTTGATGGATCGCTACGGCGGCCAGATCACGAAGAGTAAGCGGAGCTTCGCAGCTCTCCTCAAGTTCATGGCGGAATCGGACGGGCTGACCGACGATCGGATTCCGATGATCGTTCGATGCGGCGGAACGGCCGTGGGCCAACTAATGGGCGCTACACATCCGACTTTGGCAGAGCGCCGAAACGCCCTTGCACACGGCGATCCGTTCGATGGACTTCCTGCCGGCGGGCTTCTTGAGCTCGTCAGAGACCTTATCAACTACGCGTACCGCCACTATCTCGCCGAAGCTGCTAGCCTCTCGTCTGTGCCGTACACCGCCACGTTCAACGATTTAGGGGCGGATCATGGAGAACTTTAACCTCGACGCGCGGCAGCTCGCTCGTATCGAGGCTGTTCATCGCGGCTTCCTCTATCAGCACCTTTACGCCGCCGCGTGCCTGTTCAAGGCGGCGGCTTCGGGTGTGACACACGTCGTTGTGGAGAACGACGAAGATGTTGAGTTGGTGCTGCCGGGTCACCGGATCTACGCCCAGATCAAGACCCGTGGATCGCGTCTGATCTTCAGCGATGTTGAGGGCGCACTTGCGCGGTTCGATCAAATCCGAGACGAGCACAGCGCAGGTCGACGTAGCGGCACATGCCAATTCGTCGTAATCGCGAACACGCCACTTGGTCCTGACCTTGCCGAACGTGCTGTGAAGGCCAACTGGCCGAGCGACGTCACGCTCGTCTATCCCGGGTCAGGGACTCCAGCGGCACCGCTACCGGAGCCTTGGCCGACGGTCGATGATACCTTCGACGCGTGTCGAATGGCAGCGGAATCGCTGCCATTCGGGATCCTCGCCCCAGAGACTCTCGTCTGGAAGATCGCCGGTCGAGTCATGGCCGCATCGGCTGGCGTCGAGTCGAACCCGGGGCACACCTTCGTCGTCGACGAGCTTCCCGCGCTCTTCGAACAGCTCGTCGTTCAGCTCCAGGACTTCCCGGCGCCGCCACTACGGTACCGGCCCCAGGACAAGGAGCCACCGCTAGTCAGCGACCAGCGCGTACGGCTCGTCGTCGGCTTTTCAGGGGCCGGCAAGACCTCCTGGGTTTCCCAGACGGCGCTCCACGCGAGCGACAGGCTGGCCTATTACGACGTTGCGGACATCTCCGGCCCTGCACTGGCAAGCGCAGTCGCGCGTGAACTTGCGGCGCGGATGTTCGGATCGCGCGGCGGCAAGCTCGGGGAGATACTCCTGCCCGGTGCGAGCGGGACAGAAATCCTCGTCGCGATCGGCCGCCATCTCGCCGAAGACGGTCTCACGGCGACCATTGTATTCGACAATGCACACCGCGTTCCCGCTACCGATCTCGTGCCACTTGTCGGCGCATCGCCGCAGCTGCGCTTCCTTCTTCTCGCACAACCAAACGCGTCGACGGCGCGCCTCGAAGCCACCCTCGGAATCTCGGCCGAGCCCCTTCGTGGATGGTCGAACGAAACTGCTGCCTCAGAGGGCGCATCTCTTGGGTGTCGCGGAGACTATGCGGACTACGAACGTCTGCTGAAGCTGACTGCTGGCCTTCCGCTCTACGTCCAAAACGCCCTTAAGATTGCGGCGGGATCGTACGAGGGTGACATCGATCGACTCTGCACCGCACTGGAAGAGCGGACACATGCCGTCGAAACGGTGCAGGAACTCATCCTGGCCGACGTCTTCGCAACCTTCAACGACAACGAGCGCCGCGCGGTGGGCGCGCTCAGCCTCAGCGATGTCCCGCTTTCACAAGCCGAAGCCACTACTATTCTCAAGCGGACCTTCGACATGGAGCCGGCCGCGGCGGCCGCAGCCTTCCGGCGTCTCCGTATGACTGGCTCGATTCAGATTTTCGGTGTCGATCGCTTCAAGGTTCACGACGCGATCCGTCCGCTCGGCCGCGCCTTCCTCGACGATTGCGGCGCTGACGCCCTGAAAGCCGTCCGAGAGGCAATTCGCGACCTGGTGATGACCGCGCTGCCGCAGGACCATGATCGTCAGCGGGTCTTCCTGCTGCTGCGGATGTTCGTGGCACTTGGGAACGTGAAGCCGCTGGTGCAGATGGCCACCGACGAACTGTTCCATGAGCTCGGCTACATGGAAGAGATTTCCGCTTTCCTGGTTGAAGCCTCTGCTTCGGAATCAATCGCTCCAGAGGATCGGTTCTGGGCCCTGGACGGGCTCGTTTTCGCGCAGTTCAAGGAAGGTGACGACGCCGATATCCGCAACAAGCTCGATCGCATGGATGCGCTTGTCCGAGATAATGACCTCGGCCTGACCGAACGCTTGGCCGTTAGAATGAAGCGGATGATCTTCGCCGCACGCAACAAGGATGTCGCGACGGTCAAGAAGACCATGGCCGAGCTAAGCCGTGTCCTGCCGCAAACCCCTCAGCACCTTCGCGTTGCGAAATATAACTATGCACACGCGCTGTTCGAACTCGGAATGATGGACGAGTGTGTCGCCGGCACGCTCGACCTCATCGTTGAATATTACGACGAGCTTGGCCTCCGGCTGGCTGACGTGATGGGGAATAATCCGGATAAGATTTGGCCGCTCCTCAAACGCCCCAAGGACCATACCGACGATCTCAAACACCTCGCCGACGCGCTCGATTTGCAATCGAAAGCCCTCAAGGCAACGGGAGGCAACCCGGGGCTAGCGCCAATCCACGCGATGAAATTCTATTCAATGGCCCACTCGCTGGATTCATTCGTCAGGGTGGGCCAGGAACTCGTCGACGACTTCATCGGACGCAACGACTACATCGGCGCGCGCGACGTCATCGAGACCAACCTCATGCCGACGATTACAGGGCTGAAGCTCGCGGGCCGCATCATCCCCGTGCGCAGCCAGTACGCTGTCGTCCTCGCGTACTGCGGGGCCTTCGATGCCGCGGATGCCGAGATAGCGCGCTTGGCGCCTTACGAGGGCGGCTTGGAACCCCGAGGGCAGTCGGAATTGCGAAATCAGCGGGCTCTGATCGCTCACTTGCGGGAGAACCCGCCGCCACCACAATGGCAGATGCCGCCTAAACTCGGCGGCCCGGCGCGGTAGCTCGCAGCAGCAAGTGCCGTTAAGACGCGATCCACCGCCGCAGATAGAACTCAGTCTCTTTGCGGCTTTTGCACTGGTACGTCTTGCGGATCATCTTCCGCAGCGTCTCCCCATTCGGGCCGTGCCGTTCCTCGCCTTCGGCGAGGTCCACCGCCGCCAGCTCTTCGTCGGTGAACCCCCCGATCGGCATGGGATTGACGGTCCAAATCTCGGCGAGACTGGCGACCGCACCATTCGAAAACGGTATGCGCTTCAGTATCCTCGGAAGCTGGCCTTCAAGCCCGTAGAGCCGTGCCGCGGCGATCTTCGTGCTAATCTGGACGTTGATCAACGGCTTTCGCTTATAGAACGTGATGTCAGCGGGCTGGCCTGAGGATGACAGCATCGTTAGGTTATGGGTCAGCATCCCCTCGCGAGACCCGAAATGCTGCTCCAGTCGTTTGATCGCCTCTTGCGTGGTGATGTCTTGCGTCATGGGCGTTCCCTACGCTCCATCGTCAGCGCTTCGACTGCGGCGCGACGGGGCGGCCAACATGGGGCTTGAACGACCAACACCGAGCTGAAACTGCTGCGCCGCATCGACAAGTTCGAGCGCGCTCTTTCGCCCGAAGGCGATCTCCAAACGACGCTTTTCTAGGTCAAATGTGAACCGGGCGCCCTCGCGGCTATAGGTGACGCGCTGGTGGCGATCATCGTCATCGACGTCGCCGCCGGACGCATCGGCAATTTCCTCCAGGCGGTCGACCAATGCGTCGAACGAGTCGTCCATACTGTCGAACTCGACCACCAACCGCTGAAACTCGTCGGAGAAGAGTTCGTCGAGCGCTTCGCGGTGCGCCGCCCAGCCTTGGCGCAGCTCCAGCCGCCGCGTGATGTAATACTCGCTTGGGTCTTCGGGGTTCTGCCCCGTCTCGACGATGTAGCGGAAGGCCGGCGCATCGAGCGTGTCGACTTCCTTCCGGATGTCCTTGCGCTTCAGGTGCAAGACGTCGCGCGCATTCTGATAGAGGGTTTGCAGTTCCTCCGCGACCGTGTCGGCAAGCAACCGATTGCACCAGCCGTCGGCCGAATCCGAGAGCCGGTCAGGCACCTTGTGATATCCGCGCGAAAAGCCGTCCAGGCTGCGAATGGCGCCCGTCTCGGTGCCTTCGAGATACTCACTGTTGTTCTTAAGCCGGATGCCCGCGAGCGCCGCATCCGCAGGCACCGCGGCCGATGGCGGCACGTAGTGGATCCGGAAGCTGTTGGACGCCGACAAGATGGCCTGCGGCGTCTGTGTCGCCCTGATCGTCATCTCATGGGTAATGTAGCGCGGCACCTCTTGGCGAAGGTAGTTCTGCAACCCTTCACCCGTCAGCCAGCGGTCGCGTGTGAGCGCGTCGGGGGCACGCCCCTCCAGCGCTTCCAGTAGGAAGTGCGTCCAGATGCCATGGCCGAGGCTGTTCGACGGGTAGGATTTCTCGCCCGGCGAGCACGATAGGAAGGTCCCGAGATACCAACCGCTATCGAGAAATTCGTCGACCTCATGAGCGTCGAGGTTTGCGATAACGTCGCGTGATTGGACGACGTCCCGAAAATGCTCCGCGCAGGCATCGACGAAGACAAGCGCCTGCTCGCACGCGCTTTGGGCCAAGGGCTCCAAGAGCGCGTCGCGCATCGACAGCGTTGTGTCTGCAATGTTGAGGCGATTGGTGTCGTAGGTGCTCAGCCGATTGCCACCAGCGCCATGGAAGCCGTGGCCAGCATAATAGAAGATGAAGAGGTCTCCGGCGGAGAGGTTGCGGATCGTCCAGGCCAGATGATCCTTGATCGCGGCCAGGCTTGCGTCGGAGTCTGTCATTACCTCGACGTCGACATCGCTTTCCGGCATGTCTTTGAAGATTTGGTGCAGGGCGTCGCTAACAGCTTGGGCGTCGGCGTGCGCGTATGCAACCGTCGGGAGCGCATCGCCGCTCTTCGGCTTGCGGTAATTTTCGAGCCCGACGATGACGGCAACCACGCGCGCGAAGCGCCCGCTCCTCGCATCTGCATCGTCAATCAGTTCAGCCGACGCCGAAACGGGTTTGCGCGCCATCACGCATCCTCCTCAAGATATTCGCGCTCGAGCCGCCGAGCCGCCGAGCGGAGCGCGTCGAGATCATGCCCCTCACGGTGCAGTGCTAGCAGCACGAACAGCAGGCGACGCGCCGTCGGCGTCATCGCCCGCTTGCGTTCCTCGCTTGCCCCTGATGCGCCCCAAGAGCGGATCGCGGCCACGGACGCGCCCATCAATC
The DNA here is from genome assembly GCF_047605405.1 of Rhodomicrobium sp. Taxonomy (NCBI): domain Bacteria; kingdom Pseudomonadati; phylum Pseudomonadota; class Alphaproteobacteria; order Hyphomicrobiales; family Hyphomicrobiaceae; genus Rhodomicrobium; species Rhodomicrobium sp. Next base: position 19,211 of record NZ_JASGFR010000036.1, read on the forward strand.
GCGCCAAGCGCGTACTTCGACCGCTCGGCTCGCCGGCATTCAATTCTTGCGCGATCGCACGCACAGCGGTGGATTGATCCATGGCTCTCTCTATAACAGCGTCACAGTCACAGAGTTCGGCGGATGCCGTCGCTTTTTCAAGGTCGCAGGAGATCCAGCCACTCACATTAACCATTATGCCGTTCTCCAGTGTCGAACGACGAGCATCTCATCCCGGCGCACCGGCTCTTTTCTTGCTCGCGTCGGCGTTCAAGAGGGCGAGCTCAGCGCTGTCGTCCGCGCGAATGAAAAGTGCCGATGCTGGCGCGCCGGCTGACTGGCGGGGCGCTTCGGTCTCCCATTGAGCGCCGACTAAGCTTCACTTGTTCCGTAGCAGCGGCGATGCTACGCCATCTGTGATGACTAACCACTCGGAAGCACCAGCCGCACTTCTCGCGACCCATGATCGTCTGCGGGCAAACGGCTTTCCCGTCATCAGCATTATTTGCACAAGAGCCGAAATTGACGCACGCGTCTGGCTTTATCAATGGGCCACCTCTCGTAGCAGAGGCATTTTCTTGACACCGGAGATTGGGCCTGAGGCGGCTCTCGCGGCTTTTCGCGTCCGGGTCCCTTCGTTGGATTCGTCGCCCGACCCTCTTCGGTCGACGCCGATTCTTCTTCTCCCAGCACATGGTCTATCCAAGACACTGCCAGCGGCCCTTTCTCTTATTGGGAAACTTCCCGCCGCCTCTGTCGCCTTGACGTGCGGCATTGATGAAATAGTCGCTCATCTTCTCGATCCTGAAGTACCGCTGGATTTTGTGAAGGCTGCTCTTCAGGGCCTTGTTCCCGTCGGAGATACCGAAGGGAAAGTTCTGGAGGAGGTCGCCAGGGGCAGAAAGCTCGGGCCGTTTCTTCGTGGGCCGTGTGAAGGTCTAGTATTCTATATGCTTGAAACAAGGCCGGACACGCGCGGCAAATTTGTCGCCAATCGGAGGGTTGGCAGCCGGTCCGGGAAGACCTATGAAGTCGATATTCTCTGTGAAGAGGCGAAACTCATTATCGAGATCGACGGTCCCGAGCACAATCAATTAAGGCGGCGTAAGATGGACGAAGGGAAGATGCGCGACCTTGAAGACTCGGGCTATCGCGTTCGCCGCTTCTCAAACCATCAGGTCATCGACGACCCTGTCGGGGTCTGGTGGCTCATCGCCGAGCAGTTGAAACAATAGATGGGCCGCACGCTATGAGTGATTTTCCAACGGCAGACACAGCGCGATTCGGTTTGATTTCTCCTGAATCGGTCGTCAAAGCCTATTTGGCCTGCCAGAAGAAAGGCGTCGCCCTTGGTGCGGTGCAAAAGGGCCTTCGGGCTTATCTGCATGCGGACGCCGTCGATAAAGCCTTGGCCCAACTTATCGAGCACGGCGAAGTCTCATCCGAAAAAACTGTGACGCTCCTCGGCGGGAAATCGGCAGCCTCGTCTATTCTCGGCCGCGACGCAGGTGCCGATTGGGATGGCATAAGAAAGAAGCGCCTCCCTCTCATTGCATTGGGCTTCAATCCAGACGATGGCGAGACACGCCGCAGGTTCAGTCCGCCGACCTCCATTAAGGCCGCCGCGATTGCGGTTGGCTTTGGCTTGCCGAGAGAGATCGCCAACGATCTAAAGGCCGTTCGGTCGGAATTCATTTGGCGTGTTCTTCGAGCAGGGCTGCCTGATATTGTCGGCAAGGGGCCCTTTCCCGTAATCGAGAAGCCAGGCAAGGTCGAGCGCGCGCTGATTTGCGGCGTGCTTCGCGTGGCCGCAAAGACCATTGTGCAGGCTACCGACGCATTGGCTGCGCGGGCTGTTGGACTTGATAAAGGCAACCTCGACGCCGTCAAGGAACGTCTTGTTGCTACCGCCGCTAATCGCGTCGCAGCGGCGAAAGAGAGTTTCGCAACGAAAGTAATTCAGGTCGCTTCGAAGCTATCAACACCTCCCTTCGAGGGACGTGTGGCGATTGCTCAGGTTTATGATCAATATGGAGAGCTTTTTCCGGACGCAGGTTCTCTTGCCTCCTTTAAGGATCGACTTATTAAGTCTGCAATAAACCGAGAAATCCAGCTCGGTCGGCTGGATTTACCAGAACGCATGTCGGACGACCTCCGCCTTCGGAGTGAAACAACTTGGAATAGAGAAGAAGTTCATTTCGTCGTTACCGAATGGAAGTAAGCTATGTCGATTAGTGATGCGTTTTTGAGTCCTTATGCGGAGTCTGTTTTTTCTGCAGTAGCTGTTTTTGGTGATGCGCGCGAGTTGGAGCAACTTGACGTTCCTGAGGGCCAAAAAGCCGCCCGCCGCGCCATCGATACGGTCGTCACCAATGCGCTGAACTGCATGCGAAGCGTTGGGTCGCGCATTGTTCTGATCAAAGGCGAAGCCGGCTCCGGCAAGAGTCACGTTCTCACCACGTCTTTCAAGCGAGCCGCCGCTATCCCGCGGGGTGAAGTGTATCCGGCCGTGCTACAATTGACGGCACCGGTAGAGAAGAGGGGATACGATGCTTGGCTCGTTGATGCGCTTTTTCGTCAGTTAAGCGCCCGACATTTTGCCGACGAACAGAATCAAAGCCCGTTGCGGCGGCTTGCGGGGCGTCTTTTAAGCCAAACTCCGGTTGCGGAGCAGGATGATTGGCAGCGCTTCATCGACGATGTTGAATGCGAGGGAGAAATTCCCCATTCCCTGAAGCTCGCAAAAAGAATTCGGAAAGAAGCCCTGGAGCTACTGACTGACGAGCCGCCGTCTGAAGCCTTCCTCGCGGTGCTGCTTCTCGCAGGATTCGGCGATCAGTCCGCAGTCAACTATCTAAGATACGGCGTTATAGACAAGCGGCTAAAAAGACTGGAACTACCGAAAATCAAGAACGATCAGGCGAGGATCATCCGAGAACTTGGCCTCGCTGCTCAGATCGTGGGCGCAAGTGTTGTGATCGGCTTCGATCAGGTCGAAAACGCCGTTCGCCTCGGCAGTGAGGACCTTTATGTCCACACACTCGTACGGGCAATCCGAATTGTGGAGGATGTCCCAAGCGTGGCCGTCGTTATTGCGTCGGTCATGGGTGAATATGACGAGATCGTGGGCGGAAAGCGCAAGGTCAGAGGGCTAGCTGCGGGAGACAGAGACCGCATTGAAGGAACTCCTCCTCTTCCAGTCGTCATTGATTTGGGTTCTTCGGAATTCCTCAAAAAGGTTGTTGCGCAACGACTTCGAGTGTTGCGCGCTCGGGCGAAGCTTCCGGAGCCGGCGAACGTTCTAGAGCCACTGCCGCAGTGGTTCATCCCAACCGTAACGGGCGCGCGAAATGTGAGGGTTGCATTGCGCGAAGTTGGGCTGCTTCGGCAGACGGCGATCGGGTTCGGACGGATGCCAACCCAACAAGAGCACGAAGGACAGAAAGAGCCGACACCGCTTCACCAAGATACCGACTTTGATAAGCTGTGGTCCGACTTCCTGGATAGCGCTCCAGCAGCAGTGAACAAGCTTCTCCAATCGACGAAGGCGGACCTGCTGCATTGGTGGGTGAAAGAAGCGAGCAAAGAGCACCTCTCAATCGGACTGGTTGAGAGCGAAGCGACTGCTCTGGCAGATGACTTCCTCACACCCGTCATCGACCTCGTTTTGGAACTCAACGGCGCTTCCGTCGAACGCAGACAAATTGCCCTTTGCGAGGCTCCGAACCGCACACACCAACTCGCCAATCAAGTTCAAAGCTTTCTTGAGCGCTCTACTGGAACGCCGATCCTCGTGCGAACCAATGGCTTTCCCAAAGGGCGACAAACCCAGGTCGCAGGAGTGCTCCACAAACTCAGAGCCCTTTCAGGTCGCGAGATCGACCTTGGCGAGACAGAGTGGCACAATCTCCAACGCGCACGCGACTTCGCCTCGCAGCAGTCCCATGGACCGGGTTTTCTGGAGTGGCGGCGCGGCCACCAGTGGCTGACCCAGTTCATCTCGCCCTTACAACCTCTTTTCGAAGCGCCCCGGATATTCAACGTGGCTGAGTCCGGGACGGCTACTGGTACGAAGTCCGGAACGGAGGAAGTCCGCACTGAGGCTCGCGCTGATAGCGAACGAGCCCCCTCAGGAAACGCATCCTGGGATCCCTTTCCGGTTTTCCTAGGAAAAGACTGGGGTGGTGAAGATGTCTTATGGGCCCCATATAGGGAAGCGCCCGATCATCTCAACAATTTCGGCTTTCTAGTCACAGGCGATGCAGGGTCTGGAAAAACGCAGACCATTAGAGTGCTAATCGATGCTGCATGCAGAAAGAGTCTATCCATTTTAATATTTGATTTCAAGGGAGACTATTGCGACCCCCAGTTTGCGAAATCTCGCAATATTGAAGTCATTGACATCCGAAAGAACGGGCTGCCATTCAATCCCTTGCAACCGCCGCCGCGCGCTGCCTCAGGGGTTCAGCCCATCGAACATGCCCACGAGGTAGCCGGCGTCTTTTCGAGGGTATTCAAACTCGGTGCCGTTCAGACAGGCAATTTGAAGGATGCCATTTCGGAAACCTATGCCGAAGTGGGTATCGCGCCTCGCGATTGGATCGATCCCAGCAGCGTTTCGTGGCCCTCCTTTGATCGCGTATTTGAGCGCCTCCGAAACGAGAGAGCTGGAGCTTCGCTTATCACGAAACTTTCCCCTCTCTGCGATCTTGGGCTTTTCCCCGCCTCAACTGGGAATAGCTCCTTCGAAGGGTTCATTAATGGGCGTGTTTGTCTTGATCTCAAGGACCTCCCAACCGACGAAATTAAGTCGGCGCTCGCAGAAATCATAATCATCCAACTACACGGCTATGCCCTGAGAGGTGACCAACCGCGGCGGCTCACACGTATGGTTGTGTTCGATGAAGCCCATCGCGTAAAGAACTCCAATAAGCTGCAGACGCTTGCTCGCGAAGGGCGCGCATTCGGCATTGGCATCGTTATCGGAACCCAATTTCCTGGAGACATCCCCGATACGATGGCTGGGAATCTAGCTACACAACTTTCTCTCATGAACAACCAGGCGGAACACCGTATAGCCGTCGTTCGTCAAGCTTTTGGCAGCACGACCAGCAGTGAGGCCAAAGCTTTGCTCGAAAAGCTGGGCAAGCTGAAACCTCTGCAAGGACTATTTGCAAATGCACACTACAACGGCGTTCTTCTCAATGTTGTCCCTCATCACGCGAGGTAAGGAACCGCCTCGGGACCTGGTCTGATCTGAAGGCCCTAGGCTTCGAGGGCGTGGCGCCAGCGGCCACGGGGCGGCCTCGCTATCATCCGGCGGCGCTTTCAGCGGCGGCCATGACCGCAAATGGCGCAGCTTCTAGCTCCGAAAGCGGCATTTTGCCTGGAGAAGGCGGGGTCCGTGCCCCTTTGGAAACCCGGGATCACCGCGAGCACAGCGGAGAACGCCAGCACGCGAGCACTTCTGCTTGTGAGGGTAGAGCAGATTATCCTTAATGCTTGAATGGGCAAGCTATCAGCCGAGCGGTGGACGTCCGGAGTCTCTGCGCTGCCGAAGTGGCTTGCTAATGCAAGCAAACATTGAGGTTAGGGTCTAAGGCTGAAAGAGCTGGAACAGCGGCTTCTTCACGGCCTGGGCGAGCTTGACCATGGTGTCGATGCAGACATTGTGCATCGCGTTTTCCAGCTCGGAAATATGGGCCTGGGCGATGCCTGTGACCGCGGCGAGCTCGCGCTGGCTCAGGCTCGCATCGATTCGTGCTCGGCGAAGGTTGCGTGCGAAGATTTCGCGCTCCGGCTGGCTGTCTGGCGCCCTCTTCTTGGCGAGGACCGGCAACGCCCGCTTCCGCTTCGGCGGTTCAGCGTGGTTTGTTTCGGAGGACAGGCTCTTAGGGGGCATTAATGGCTCGGGCGTCGCGAAGGGCGAGGAAGGGGCTTCTATCGTATGTGCACTATAGGCGTTCTTGCCTACGAGGCAAGGCCGGACCCGGAAAATGGCTTTGACAGAACAAGGCGAGAGCGCCCCGTGACGCAGATTATCAACACGCGATAGTGTTTGAACGATCTATGATGCGTCAAAGACACAGTGTGCAATGGCGTATGATCGCAAGTCGTTCATCGCCGATATGCAATAAAACGTGAGCCGTCCTTGTCATTGATAGGGCATCGTGTTTGCCGATGGTCATCGATAGCCGAATTCAGTGTAGAGACATATACCGACTATAAGCCCATATTATTAGAATAAATATTATATCGCTTGGAATCGTTACTTGAAAGATGGCGAAAGACAGAGCAATGGATTATCCAAACCCTTAGCAATAAAGACCATGAATACGAAGAGCGCGAAGATAGCATAACCACCACCGGGTTTTGCAAGTTTGTCGAACCAGAGTTGATAGTCTATAAGCGAGCACATCGTAACAAAGCCGATCCGAGCCGATGCGTTCATGGCCCCTTATCGTTCCGCGTCCGAACACGCTGTCCGCGTCGGCCAGAAGCTCGAACGCGAGCTTGGCGAACAGATTCTCAGCTGTCTTCGAGACCCGGAGGTCATCGAGATCATGCTGAACCCCGATGGTGTCCTTTGGGTCGAGCGTACTGGGCACCCCATGGCGCGCCTTGGCGAGATACCCCCGCATCAAGCCGAGGCCGCCATGGCAACCATCGCGGCGCTTCACAAGACCACCATCACGCGCGAGAACCCGATCCTTGAATGCGAGCTGCCGCTCGACGGCAGCCGCTTCGAAGGGCTGATCCCGCCCGTGGTGGCAGCCCCGAGCTTTTGCATCAGGAAACGCGCCACCCGCATCTTCACGCTCGACGATTATGTGCGCGCCGGGACCATGAGCCAGCGCCAGCGGGCCTTGATCGGGGCAGCAGCGCTCGGTCACCAGAACATCCTCATTGTTGGCGGCACTGGCTCTGGCAAGACGACGCTCGTCAACGCCGTCATCCATCTGATCGGCGCCGAACTTCCCGGCGAGCGTTTGCTGATCCTCGAGGACACGCCCGAGATCCAGTGCGCTGCGCCCAATCACGTGTTCAAGCGCACCACCGAAGCAATCGATTTGCGGCGGCTTCTCCGCTCGACCATGCGCTATCGGCCGGACCGGATTCTTGTCGGCGAAGTGAGGGGCGGCGAATGCCTCGATCTGTTGAAGGCCTGGAATACGGGTCATCCGGGCGGCGTCGCGACCGTTCACGCCAATAACGCCAAGGGCGGCCTCATCCGCCTCGAAAATCTCGTCGGCGAAGTCACCGCGGCGCCCATGCAAAAGACGATCGCTGCCGCCGTCGACCTCATCATTGTCATTGCGAAGACAGCCGCCACCAAATCCGGGCGCCAGATCCAGGAGCTGCTGCGCGTCATCGATCACGATGGCAGCGATTACGTCACCGAAGCCGAGGAGTAAGCCATGCGACAAGCCCCACGCCCCTTGAGTTCGCTCTTGAGTCTCGCGCTGACGGCGCTGCTTGTGCTTCTGATCGCCTTTCCCGAGCATGCGCTCGCATCCTCGACCGGCAGCGGGCTCCAATGGGAAACGCCGCTGCAAAAGGTCCGCGACAGCATCACAGGCCCCGTCGCCTATGCCGTCTCGCTCATGGGCATCGTGGTGACAGGGGCCATCCTCGTCTTTGGCGGCGAGATCAACGAATTCGTGCGCCGCGTCATCATGCTCGTGCTCGTCGTCTCGCTCATGGTGTTTGCCACCGACCTCTTGAGCACGCTGTTCAGCGCCGGGGCCGTGATCTGATGGGCGAGATCAGACGCACGCCGCTCTATCGCGCGTTGCACCGGCCGAACCTGTTCCTCGGCGGCGAGCGCGAGCCCGTGCTGATGACGGCGATCATCTGCGCCGGCCTCGCCGTCTCAAGCCTCAACCTCATCGCGATTACGATCGGCGTCGGCCTCTGGCTCCTCTTGATCGGCGTGTTCCGCATGATGGCGAAGGCCGACCCGTTCATGACGAGGATCTATCTGCGCCAGCTCCGCTACGGCGCGTATTTTCCGGCGCGGTCGCGCGGCTCAAGGCTGGATTAGGGGCTCTCATGCTGCGCTTGAAACAGTTCCGCGATCGCGCCAAAGGCACCCCCGATCTCCTGAATTATGCGAGCCTCATCGGCGACGGCCTTGTGCTCTGCAAGGACGGTTCGCTGTTGGCCGGCTTCCTCTACCGCGGCCCCGACAGCCAAAGTGCAACGCCCGCCGAGCTCAACTATGTGACAAGCCGCATCAATGCGAGCCTCGCGAGGCTCGGCAGCGGTTTTGCGCTCTGGATCGACGCCGTTCGGCTTCCAGCCGCTTCATATCCAGAAGCTGACGCCTCGCATTTTCCGGATGCCATCACGGCCGCCATCGATGCCGAGCGGCGCCGCCAGTTCCTGAGCGAAGGCGCTCATTTCGAGACGGAATACGCGCTCCTCGTCGCCTACACGCCGCCGCTCCGCCGTACCACCAAGATCGCCGATCTCATCTATGACGACGATCCAAAAGCCGAGCCCGAAAGCCCCGGCGACCGTCAGATCAAGATCTTCGAGCGCGTGCTTCGCGATCTCGAAGACGGCCTGTCGGATATCCTGCGGTTAAGGCGCATGAAGGCCTACCGCGTGAGCGATGAAAGCGGGCGTTCGCATCTGCAGGACGAACTCATCAATTATGTGAGCTTCGCGGTCACAGGGCATCTCAGCCCCCTCAACGTGCCGCCTTGCCCCATGTACCTCGACGCCTGGCTCGGCGGGCAGGCGCTTTATGGCGGCGATACGCCGAAGATGGGCGAACACTTCATCGCGGCCGTGGCGATCGAAGGCTTTCCGGCCGAATCCTATCCCAACATGCTGGTACGGCTCGAGACGCTCGCGATCGCGTTTCGGTTTTCCTCGCGCTTCATCCCGCTCGACGCCCACGAAAGTCTCGGGCTCCTTCGCGCCTACCGGCGCAAATGGCGGCAATGGATGCGGGGGTTCTTTGCGCAAGTGTTCCGCACCGAAGGCGGCGTCGTGAATGAGGATGCCGCTCTGATGGCGGCGCAGGCCGAGGACGCCATCACCGACGCCAGCTCCGCCCTCGTCGCCTTTGGCTATTACACGCCGGTTCTGATCTTGATGGGCGAGAACAGGGATGCGCTTCTGGAGGAGGCGCGCCTTATCGCCCGCGAGCTTCGGCGCGAAGGCTTTGCAAGCCGCGTCGAGACGGTGAATACGCTCGAGGCCTTTCTCGGCAGCCTGCCGGCGCATGCCGTGCCGAATGTGAGGCGGCCGCTCGTCCACAGTTTGAACCTTGCCGATCTCATGCCGACGTCGTCGGCCTGGCCTGGGCTCCCCATGTGCCCCAGCCCGCTTTTCCCGGAAGGCTCGCCGCCGCTCCTTTACGGCGCCACCACCGGCTCGACGCCATTCCGGCTCAATCTGCATGTGGGCGATGTCGGCCATACGCTGATCTTCGGGCCGACCGGCGCCGGCAAGTCGACGCTGCTCGCACTCATCGCCGCGCAGTTCCGCCGCTACCGGCATGCCCGCATCACGGTCTTTGACAAGGGTCGTTCGCTTTTCGCTCTCGCTCATGCGGCCGGCGCGCAGCACTATGATCTGGCGGGCGATACGGGAAGCCCGGGCCTGTGTCCGCTCGGCAAACTCGAGACGGCTTTAGATGTGGCGTTCGCCGAAGACTGGCTTGCCACCTGCTACGAGCTTCAGCAGGGGAGCGCACCGACACCGCGACAGAAAGAAGAAATCCATCGCGCCGTGCGGCTGATGCGCGAAACCAAAAGCGGCGAGGGCCGAAGCCTCACCGACTTCATCGCCACTGTCCAGGATAAGGACATCCGGGCGGCGCTTGGCACCTATACGATCGAAGGGGCGCTCGGCCATCTTCTCGATGCCAGATCCGACGGCATCGATCCAGCCTCGTTCACGGTGTTCGAGATCGAAGAGCTGATGGCGCTCGGCGACAAGAACCTGATCCCGGTGCTTCTCTATCTGTTTCGCCATTTCGAGCGCTCGCTCACAGGCGCGCCAGCTCTTCTGCTTCTTGATGAAGCCTGGGTGATGCTCGGCCACCCCGTGTTTCGGGAAAAGATCCGCGAATGGCTGAAAGTGCTGCGCAAGGCCAATTGCGCCGTCGTGCTGGCGACGCAGAGCCTTTCGGACGCGGCACGCTCCGGCATCCTCGATGTGCTTCTCGAATCCTGCCCGACCAGGATCCTTTTGCCGAACGAGGAAGCCGACAAGGGCGGCTCCGGCGCGATGCCCGGTCCCCTCGATTTTTACCGGCTGATCGGTCTGAACGAGACCGAGATCGCGCTCCTGAAAAGCGCGGTCAAAAAGCGCCACTACTACTACACGAGCCCGGAAGGACGGCGTCTGTTTGAACTGGGGCTCGGCCCGGTAGCCCTTGCGTTTGCCGCCGTCTCATCCCGCGAGGACATATCCCGCGTGCGCGCGCTCATCGAGGCCCACGGCAAGGACTGGCCACGAGCCTGGCTCGCAGAGCGGGGCCTCGATCCCAACGACATTCTCGGAGCAACGGAGGAGGGGCTCAATGAAAAAGCAGCTTAAGGTGGCGGCGCTTGCGCTTTTAGCAATCGCTTGCGTGGTCGTGAGTGTCCGGCAAAGCCGGGCCCAGGCGGTCTATTGCACGAACTGCGCGAGCGAAATCACGCAGCTTCTGAATTTGGCGCGGCTCGTGGATCAGCTCGGGACGCAAGGCAATATTCTTCAGACCAACACCAATCAGTTCCAGACCATGACGGTGAACACGACGCCTTGGCCCTCGCTCGAGTGGGGGAACGGGGCGGCGAACATCCAGTCCGTCAACACGGCGCTCGCAAGCGCCAACGCGCTGTCCTTCGCCAAGTCGGGGCTCACGGCGCAGTTTGGCCAGCAATATGGCACGTACGACAGCTACCTGACTTCGCCCGCGACGAGCGCAGCCTTTGCCGGCAAATATCAGCAATGGTCGGCCACCGCCAATGCAAGCGTGCTCTCGACGCTTGAAGCGGGTTCCCTTCAGTCGGGCCAGATCGGCGGCGATGAACTCGCGCTCATCAACCGCCTCAAGAGCCAGACCGGCGCGGTGCAAGGCAATCTCGAGGCTCTTCAGACGCTTGCTCAAATAGGGCTTCTCAATATCGAGCAGCTGCAGAAGCTGCGCCAGCTCATCCTAGCCGACACGAGCCTCAAGGCGAACGCCATCCAGATCGAGGCCGATCGGAGTGCCTCCCAACAGGCCGCCTGGCGGACGTTCATCAAAACGCAAACGACGATCCCAACAAGCGGGGGAGCGCGATTTTGATGATGCGGCTCCGGCCAAGAACGCCGCCGAGAGCGTCTCGCTCTCCTCTTGGCTCATCGCCCGCGGCCCGAGCGGGGTGCGCGCTGATCGGCCTTGCCGTTGGCGTGGTTGTTGTCGGTATCATTTCAGCAAGCCCGGCCGAGGCCGCGGAGCCTACGACCAACGCGCTCGATGGGATCGTGCAGCTCTACCAGCAAAACGCGCAAAAATGGGAGGCGACGCTTGCAAATTACGCGCAAACGCTGTTCTGGCTGCTCGCGGCCATCGAGATGTCCTATGCCGCCATCCGGCTTGCCTTTCGCGGCGCCGATGTCAGCGAATGGATGGCCGAGATCGTCAACCAGATCCTGTTCATAGGCTTTTTTCTGGCGCTGCTCGTCAATTCGAGCGCCTGGGCGGCGGCGATCGTCAACAGCTTCAGGACCGCCGCCAATCAGGCCGTGCAGGCCTCGGGCGGCACGAGCCTGATCGCGCCGTCGGACATCTTCGCGATCGGGCTCAACATGGCCAACAAGGTCCTCGATCAGTCGAGCATCTGGAGCCCCGGCGCGAGCGTGGGGCTCATCATTTTCGCGCTCGTGCTCCTTATCTGCTTCGCTCTCATCGCTGCCTTTCTCATTCTCGCGCTCGTCGAATCCTACATCGTGATCTCGGCCGGCATCTTGTTCATGGGCTTCGGCGGATCGCGCTGGACCAAGGATTACGCGCTCAAAATGATCATCTACGCGCTGAGCGTCGGCGCGAAGCTGTTCGTGCTGCAGCTCCTGATCGGGCTTGGCCAGCAAATCTTCAATGCGCTGATCCAGAATTTCGAGGCGAACACGTCTGATCTTCTCGTCTCAGTCGGCTCGGCCATCGTCATGCTGGCGCTGACCAAGATCATTCCTGATATGATCCAGGGCCTCATCAATGGCACGCAAATGAGCGGTGGCGGCGCACTCGCCGGTGTTGCCGCGGGCGCTGCCGGCGTTGGCTGGGGCGCCTTCAAGGGCGGCGTCGGCGCTGGCATGGTGGCAGCCCGAAGCTCGGCGCTTGCGAGCGAGCAAATGCAAGATGCGCGCATGTCGGGCAGCTTCGGACCAGGCAGGGTGGTTCGCATGGCCGGCAATACCGCCATGGCAGCCGGCGATACGCTTGGCATGCGCCTTAGCGGGCGCATCCATTACGGCACTTGGGCCGGGCAGATGGCCGAGGCTTTGAAAGAACGAACCGTCGACCGGCAGTCGGCGAGAAGCGCGAGCGAGCCCTCCCAGCCGCAAGGGTCGGTCACGGGCGGAGGCCAACCGGCACAGCCGAGCCGAGCTGCGCAGCAAAGTCAAGGCGCGCCGCCAAGCCAAGCCGGCAACCCGCCGAAAAAGCCCTGAGCAGCGGCCCGGAAATGCAAAATGCACGGCTTTTAAGATTGTCTATGAGCCATCGAGAGGGATCATGAGCAGCCATCAGGACGGGAAGCTTGGTTCTTCCCGTGAGGAAGGGACCAATCCCTATCTCAATGCGCGCCGCGAATGGAACGAGCGCTACGGCGATTACATCGCGCAAGCCCGAAACTGGCGGCTGGCCGCCATTCTGGCCCTCGTCGTGGCACTGATCACGGGCGCAGGCCTCGTCACTGTGGCGAGCCAAAGCCAGATCGTTCCCTATGTGGTGCGCGTCGACAAGCTAGGCACCGCCGCCGCCGTCGATCGCGCCGACCGGCTCATAAAGCCCGACCATCAGCTCATTGTCGCGAGCCTTGCGCGCTTCATCGCCAACATCCGAAGCGTCTACACCGACGCGGGCGCCGAGCGGGCGCTCCTGAAAGAAGCCTATGCCATGATCAACGAGCGGGGCGACGCCTATGCGCGGCTGAACGACCATATGCGCGCTCACGATCCGTTCGAGCGCGCCAAGACCGAAACCGTCATGGTCGAGGTCGAAAGCGTTTTGCCGCTGTCCGCCGACAGTTGGCGCATCGAGTGGCGCGAAGAAACCCGAACCCGGGACGGCTCGAAGCCACAAACCCAGCATTGGCAGGCCACGATCGCCGTCACGCTCAACCCGCCATCGGACGAGGCCACCATTCGCCTCAACCCGCTTGGCATTTACATCAACAGCTACAGCTGGTCGCAACGGCTTTGAGCGGAGGGGAGACCTTGTCATGCGCACGGTGATTGTTTTTGCACTATCAGCCTTGCTTTCTGGCGTGGCGCTGGCGCAGGCGCCGCAGACCGTTCCTGACGGACCACCGCCGCGCGTGCCGCTGTTGTCCGGGCCGCAGCCGCCTCTGGCGCCGAAGGAGCAAAAGGGCGTGGCCTATGGCAGGGAGTGGGCCGGCAACCGTGCGGGGCCGGCGCGCGGCGACGAAGGTGCAACCGTTTTCGTGTTCGGCTCCACGCTGCCGACGATTGTTTGCGCGCCATTTTACGTCTGCGATCTCGCACTGCAGGAAGGCGAAAGCGTCAATGATCTGAATGTCGGCGACAGCGTGCGCTGGAAGATCACGCCGGCGACGCAAGGGGCGGGCGAGGCCATCATCACCCATGTGATCATCAAGCCGACCGATGTGGGGCTCATCACCAATCTCGTCATCACCACCAATCGGCGCACCTACATCATCAAGCTTGTGAGCCGCTCGCAAGACTGGATGCCGCGCGTTTCCTTCGACTATCCCGATGACGCCAGCAGCCAATGGAAGGCCTACCGCACCAAGGTCGAGCAGACCCGGGACATGCGCGCGGCGGCGGCCGTGCTGCCCGCGCCCGGCAAACTCGATTTTGAGTTCGCCGTCACAGGCGACGCGCCCTGGAAGCCGACGCGCGTCTATACCGACGGGGTCAAGACCTACATTCTGTTTCCGCCCGAGGTTGGCTCGAGCGAGCTTCCAGCCCTTGTCGAGATCGCCGAAGACGCGAGCTTCCTTGGCCTCGATAGCCTCTTCAACGGGCCGACGACACGGCTTGTGAACTATCGCTTCGTCGAGCACCGCTTCGAAGTCGACAAGGTCCTGACCCTGGCACGGCTCACCTCGGGCGTGGGCGCCAGCGCGAGCAGTATCACCATCACCCGCACGCGGAGGGATTGATGATGCAAACCCCCTCGGCCGCGCTCTTCGAACCAGGCGACATCGCCGATAGAGGCTCACCCTTCAGCAGCAAAACCAAGTTTCGAGAGGTCAGACGGTGAACGAGACCCCATCCTCGCCCGATCTGTTGGGCGCCACACCTTCGCGAGGCGCGGGCGTCCGGCGCTTGAACCGCGTTCCGCTCATGATCGCGATGGCGATCCTGGCGCTCATCATGGCAACCATCGCCTACACCTATCATTTGCGCCTCCAAGCCTCGAAACAGGATCCCGGCAGCGGCCGGCGGACGCAAGCTCCGATCGGCATTCTGGCGAACGCGCCCGACGCCGGCTACATTCCGCCCAAAGCGCCCGAGACCATCCCGGTGCTGCCGCAACCGGTTGCACCCCAACCGGCGCCGCCTGTTCCAGACGCGCCCGATCCCAATCGTCTTGCCTGGGAGGCCTATTACAAACGCCTCGAACACTTGCGCGAGGCCCGCGAGAAGCTCGCGCTGACAGCGCTCGGAGCCGGTTCCGAAATCCAGGCCAATCTTCCAAGACGAACCACTTCGCCAGCACGCGATACCGCGCCGCTTTCGGCTTCGGAACAGTTTACAAGACTGGCGGCGGACCGGCTTGCGCAGCTCGGCGGCGATCCCGAACGCGAGCGCGATCTCAACAGGCAGCGCGATAAGCGCGCCTTCCTCGCCGACCAGGATCCGAAAACAGCCGACCAGAACACGCTCAAGGCGCGGCGCGAAGCGCCGCGCTCTCCTTACGAGGTGCGCGCCGGCACGGTGATCCCGGCCGTCATGATCGGCGGGGTGAATTCCGATTTGCCGGGCCAGCTTCTGGCCCAGGTTTCAGAGAACGTCTACGACACCGCCACGGGGCGCTTCATTGTCATCCCGCAAGGATCAAAGCTGCGTTGGCACCTATGATTCGGGCATTACCACCGGCCAGGAGCGGGTGCTCGTGGCCTGGACGCGGATCATCTATCCCGATGCGTCCTCGCTCGATCTTGGCCGGATGCCCGGCGCCGACGAAGGCGGCTATGCGGGCTTCAAAGATCAGGTCAACAATCATGTCTGGAAGATCTGGAGCAACGCCATCCTGCTCTCGGCCTTCTCGGCCGGCATTCAGCTCAGCCAGGGCAATGGCAACAACCAGACGAGCGGCGGGCT
>NZ_JASGFR010000037.1:0-34386 GCF_047605405.1 Rhodomicrobium sp.
TTCATAGTGAACGCGCTCGCGCCCGACCGGCCCCGACACGACTTGCATCGGGCCGGCTTCGGGGGTGCGCCAGGCGCCCACGGTGATACGGCTCATTCCGCTGCGTCCCGTGGGGAACAACGCCGCGTGCCAGCCGAACAGCCGCTCCGCGGTCAAGGGCTGCTTATAGTTCTGCGTGGCGTCGAGCATCATTTCCACGACGCCTTCGACATGGCGATCAGCGGCGACCAAACCGCCGATATCCATGCCGAGGCGGAGGGCGATCGAGGAACGAACCTGCTCCCGGTCAAGCACCTCGCCTTCGATCTCGCTGGACTTCAGAACGTCTTCGGTCAGGGCATGGAGGACGGCTTCCTCGCGAAGCGGGAAGCCAAGCGCCTCCATGCGACCGATCAGCCGCCCCTGTCGATGTCGCACGGCCGCGAGGCGCTGCGCGAGCTTCTCATCGCTCCAGTGCAGCTCCGGCCAGTCCGTCAAATTATGGATATACTTCATAATCGCCGCACCTTTCGCGGCGATTATAGCCGCTATTCGCCGCAAAGAGCAAGGTTAATCACCGCACGATATGCGGCGATTATCGCCCCTAATCACCGCACACGTCATGCGGAGCCGATTGCCGAAGGGGGCCGCGCGCGAACGAACGCGAATGCGGCACGCTACCGGCGGCCGATCCATCGCCATGGTTCGCCAGACGCCGGGAATGCAGCCAAGTCGCTATCCCGGCCAATTGAAGGAGGTCTGGGATGAGCACATGGAATGACGGGATCGACGACGGTGGCGCTGGACAATGAGCCAGACACAGGCCCCTCTCAGCAAACGCACCATCCGTAGGCACCAGCTTCGCGAGATCGTCCTCCTGGCCGACACGACCATTTACGACATGGAGCAGCACGGCGAGTTTCCGCAGCGCTTCCACCTGACCTCTCGAACCGTCGTGTGGGATCGCGGTGAAGTGGAGGCTTGGCTTGAAGAGCGCCGCCGAGCCCCCACTTTTCGAGCTTGTCCATCAGTGCCTGTCTGCCCCTATGCTGCACCTGGCAGTCAAAAAGAACCCGCCGATGTGTACGCCATAGCCTCCGAATACCGCACGGCATTTCGAAAGGGCTTCCAGTATCAGCATCTATCGTTCTCAATCGCCTCAGCAAACAAGGAGATTGAGCATGGCGAAGACAGAACCTCCGCAGATTCGAAGAACGATTCGACGTCACCAACTGCGAGAGATGGTGCCGATGGCTGACAGCACGATTTACGAAATGGAGCAGCGTGGCGAGTTTCCCCGTCGGTTCGCGCTCTCGCCACGGTGTATCGTTTGGGACCTGGCCGAGGTCGAGGCTTGGCTCACGGCACGGCGGACTGCCCCGATCCGTCGAGCACAGCACCCCGACGTCACCAAGCGAAAAACCCGCCCCGTCAAAGGGCGGGATCAAGCTCCATCAAGGGCATAGCTTGCGGCAAAAGCGTGGGGGCGTATTTCCGGCCGTCGATCCAGGCATCCACGGTATCCGCCCACTGCTGCATCATGTGCCGGCGCTGCACCTCATACTCGGCCTTGTTATAGACGCCGCGCGACGAACGCCCGTCTTCGTGCGCCAGGCACTTTTCGATCCAGTCGCTGTTAAAGCCCAGCTCGTTTAACAGCGTCGAGCCCGTTCGCCGCAGATCATGGACCGTGAAAGGCTCCAGCGGCAGCCCTTCCTTCTTCGCCTGTTCGACGACGGCGTAGGTGATTCGATTGAAGGTCGCGCGAGACATGGGCGCGTCCGCGTCGTACCGGGAGGGCAATAGGTATCGGGAGTTGCCGGAGCAGGTCTTGAGCGCGATCATGATGTCGAGGGTCTGCCGGCACAGATAGACGTTGTGCGGCTTCGATCGCTTCATGCGCTCCTTCGGGATGGTCCAGACGGCATTGTCGAAATCGATCTCGTCCCACACCGCATCCTGCAACTCGCTCTTCCGGACCATGGTGAGGAGGTAGAGCTTCATACCGAGGCGGATCGTCGGCAGCGTCGCGACATGCTCGAGCTGCTTGAACATGATGCGGATCTCCGCGGGCGAAAGCGCGCGATCCTTCGGCGTAAAGGTAGCGATCGAGGCCGGGCCGACGTCATCGGCCGGATTGGCGACCTTCTCGCCGTGCAGAATGGCAAAGCCGTAGATCTGCTTCAGGATATCCCGCACATGGATGGCGGTCGCAGGCGCGCCGCGTTCGACGATCTTGCCGCAGTGAGCGCGCAGGTCATCGGGCGTGATCTCCGTCAGGAGACGATTCCGCCAGACGGGCATGAGTTCGCGTTCGAAGATGGAGCGCCGCATCGCGCGCGTGCTGTCGGCCATCGTCGCGCTGGTCAGCCACTTCTCGCCGAACTGGCCGAAACTCTTTGCTTCCTTGATCCGACGCTTTTCGCGCTGCTTCTCGATGGCGGGAGACCGCCCCTCGGCGATCGCGCGCCGGGCGTCGATGCATAGCTCGCGAGCTCTGGCGAGCGATATTCCGTCACGGGCATATCTGCCGAGATAGACGGTCTCCCGCCTGCCGTTCAGCCGATAGTCGAGCCTGAACGAGATGGCGCCCGACGGGGCGACGCGCACATACATGCCGTCACGATCGGATACCTTGTACATTTTGGCTTTTGCTTTCAAGCACTTGAGTGCTGCATCGGTCAACATTGCGGGCCTCCTCGCGGAAAAGTACCGTCACGCGGTTTTTGCAGGCCGATGGCGTCGAAAACGCTTTTATTTCAGCGCATTAGTTCGAAAAAAGTACCGTCATTGGCCTCGCTTGACCTGACGGTACTTTCGTTTTTCCGGTTGATCAATGGGGGCGAGGCCCGTCAGCGAGGCCGCTGAACGCAATCTATGCCCACCGATAGGTATCGATAGGCATAGAAGGGATTTATTTTTGTTTTCAGTGCTTTAGATCGTTTCGTAGCGTAGATCCGGCGGCGTTTGGATGGGCCTGAATCATTCCCACTCGATGGTCCCCGGCGGCTTCGACGTCACGTCGTACACGACGCGGTTGACGCCCTTCACCTCGTTGATGATGCGCGTCGCCGTGCGGCCCAGAAAGCCCATGTCGAAGGGAAAGAAGTCGGCGGTCATGCCATCGACCGAGGTGACGGCGCGCAGCGCGAGCACGCGGTCGTAGGTTCGCCCGTCGCCCATGACGCCCACTGTCTGCACCGGCAGAAGCACCGAAAACGCCTGCCAGATATGGTCGTAGAGCCCGGCCTTGCGGATCTCGTCGAGATAGATCGCATCCGCCTTCCTCAGGATATCGAGCTTTTCCCGCGTGACGCCGCCGGGCAGGCGGATGGCGAGACCGGGCCCCGGGAACGGATGGCGGCCGATGAAGCTCTCCGGCAGGCCGAGTTCGCGGCCGAGCGCGCGCACCTCGTCCTTGAAGAGTTCGCGCAGGGGCTCCACCAGCTTCATGTTCATGCGCTCGGGCAGACCGCCGACGTTGTGATGGCTCTTGATCGTCACGGACGGACCGCCGGAGAAGCTGACGCTCTCGATCACGTCCGGGTAAAGCGTGCCTTGTGCAAGGAAGGTCGGCGCGCCGTGGCCGTCGGCGGCGATCTTCCTGGCCTCTGCCTCGAACACCTCGATGAACAGGCGCCCGATGGTCTTGCGCTTCTTTTCGGGATCGGCCTCGCCTTCGAGTTGGCCGATGAAGAGGTCGGACGCATCCACATGAACCAGCGGAATATTGTAATGGTCGCGAAACATGCCGACGACCTGCTCGCTCTCCCCGAGGCGCATGAGGCCGTGGTCGACATAGATGCAGGTCAGCTGGTCGCCGATGGCCTCATGGATGAGCACGGCCGCCACCGAAGAGTCGACGCCGCCCGAAAGACCGCAGATCACCCGCTCCTTGCCGACCTGCTCGCGGATCTTGCGGATCATCTCGGCGCGGTAGGCGGACATGGTCCAGTCCGATTTCAGGCCGACGATCTTGTGCACGAAGTTGGAGAGGAGCTTCGCGCCGTCCGGTGTGTGCACCACCTCCGGATGGAACATGGTCGTGTAATAGCGCCTGGATTCGTCGACGAGGATCGCGAAGGGTGCGTTCTCGGATACGCCGATCACCTCGAAGCCCTCGGGCGCGCGGGTGACGCGATCGCCGTGGCTCATCCACACCGGATAGCGCTGACCGACCTGCCAGATGCCGTCGAAAAGCGGCGACGGTTTCAGGATCTCGACATCGGCGCGGCCGAACTCGGCGGCATGGCCACCCTCGACATCTCCGCCGAGTTGAAGGGCCAGCGTCTGCTGGCCGTAACAGATGGCGAGGATCGGAACGCCGCTATCGAATACGGCCTGCGGCGCGCGGGGACTTCCCTCGCGCGTTACCGAGTCCGGGCCGCCGGAAAAGATCACGCCCTTCGGCTTCAACGTCTCGAAGGCGGCAGCCGCCGACTGATAGGGATGGATTTCGCAGTAGACACCGGCTTCGCGCACGCGCCTGGCGATCAGCTGCGTGACCTGGCTGCCGAAATCGACAATGAGAACGGCATCCGTAGTGGGAAGACCGGTCAAGAGAAGCTCCACTTCTGTCCAGAAAATCGAATGGGTCCGCGCAAGCGCGAACCCACCCCTAACATAGCCTTGTTTTTGCGCGCGTAAAGCATTCCGGCCGCAAACCCGCCGCGAGGCTTAAAGCGCCCGACTTTTAATGCGCGCCACGGATGTGCGGCGGCTTTAGGTCCATAACGGCTCTGGAAATTGAGGTTTTAGAGCGGCTTATGAATTTGAAATCGGCGACGCACGCGCCACACAAGGTGAGACCGATTTCAGATCCGCCGCTCTAAATCGCCGGACAGCTCGGCACGACGGCCGTCGCGTCCGTCTTCTTGATGTTCGCGCAGGCGAAATCGCGGAGCGGATCGGGGAGGTTGCCGTTGATCTCCGCCCAGTAGGGCAACTCGCCCTTCGTGGTGTAGGAGGCGATGAGCCAATAGCCGGCGACGGCGATGATGGCAAAGAGAACCAATGAAACGATGGCCTTGAGGAAACCCATGGTGGAAACTCGCTTGTCCTGAGTGTGAACGGTTGTCGAACCGGGGCGCGGTGCTCTTCGGGCGAAGGGTCATCGCGCGGCAGTTGCATCCCGCGCATGCTGCGGTCGTCGATACGGCTTGCCGTTGCGGCCCATGCGCGAGGATCGATAGATCCGTATTATGACTGTTCGTTAGCGGATCGGCGGCGAGCTAGGACACCGTCCCGGGGCAAATTTTAGGCAATTTTGTGCCTTTTCGCGAGAACGCTTTTATGCCGCGCGTCTGGTCAACAGCGCGATGAAGAAACCGTCCGTTTCGTGACGGGCAGGCGTGAGAAGAAGACCATGGCCCTCGCCCGCATAGGCCGTCTCGATCGTATGGCCGAGAACCTCCTTCGCGCGGCGGGCGACATCGACGGCCACGAAACCCGGCGCGCGAGCGAGAAAAGCCTCGATCTGAAGCTGGTTCTCTTCCGGCAGAACCGAACAGGTGACGTAGGCGAGCGCGCCGCCCGGCTTCACGAGGGTGGCCGCGATGTCGAGAAGCGCCGATTGCGTCGCGACGCGCTCCTCAAGCTGCTGCGGCGAAAGCCTCCACTTCGCGTCCGGCTTGCGACGCCAGACGCCCGTGCCGGTGCATGGCGCATCGACCAGAACGAGATCCATATGCCCCGCCAGCGCATCGAGCGCCGCCGTCTCGCCCGGCTGAAGCGTTTGGACGTTGCGCGCTCCTGCCCGTTTCAGCCGCTCGAAGATGGGGCGAAAGCGCGTCGCGTCCGCGTCATAGGCATATATCTGGCCTGTGTTCTGCATGTGCGCCGCGAGCGCCAGCGTCTTGCCGCCGGAGCCTGCGCAGATATCGGCGACCTGCATGCGGGGTTCCGCGTTGGCGATAAGTGCCGCGATCTGGCTGCCTTCGTCCTGAACCTCGAACCAGCCCTTGCCGTGCGCCGGGTCGGCTTCGACATTCGGATTGCGCGCGCCGCCCTCGCGCGGGGGAAGCCGCACGCCGATGGGAGACCACGGCGTTTCAACGGCATGATGGCGGTCGAACGCCTTCAGAACCTTGTCGCGTGTAGCTTTCAGCGTGTTAACCCTGAGATCCACCGGAGCGCGGTTCGCGAGCGCCAGCCCCTCGGTCGCAGCGCGCGCGCCAAAGGCCGCGGCGAAAGACGCGTTGAGCCACTCGGGATAATCGCCCTGCACGTGAGCGGGCGCCGCGGAAAGATCGTCCCTTTGAAGCCCGGCAATTTCGGCAGGCGTCAGCGTCTCCGGCGCATGCACATCGCCCGAGCACAGGGCGGCGATGTCATCCGTCGTGAGCCCCCAGGAGCGCCGCAGCGCCGCCAGCGCCACCGCGCGCGGCTCATCGCTCTCCATGAGGTAGCCAAGCGATCCCTTGCGCCGGAGGCTGTCGTAAACGAGGTTGCCGATCCAGGCGCGATCCCCCGATCCGGCGAAGCGGTGCGCGCGCCCCCAGTCTGCCAGCGCGACCGATGCCGGTCTGCCTCGGTCCCTGATCTCGGACAGGATTTCGATTGCTGCTTGAAGTCGCGCACCGGGCTGCATGCTGTCCCTTGGTCAAAAGTGTTCGTCGGCTGGCGGAGATTTGCCGATAAGCAAATGGAAAACAAGGAAAAGCCGGAGTTGTGGGGAAAACTTTCGATCAACTGACGACTATGAATGCCCGCTGGCAGTGAGGGAAAGGTGGAATGGAACCTCGGGTTGCTGACGCCCGACAACGGCATCGACAGTCAATTGAAAACGCGATCCCGCCATGACTTTGAATGTGAGCAAAATTTTCCAGAAGCCATGCGGTCGAGACGCCTCGATAACACCCCGCCGCCGGAAACACGCGATGCTGGACAAAAGCCGGGCAGGGCGATCCTGCTTGCCGATCGTGCTCGAACAGCATCGTGCCGCAAGTCGGACACGGCACGACGCTTTATGTTTCAGATGGCGATCATCTCTGCCCCAAATCGGATTTGGTGCAGCTGATCAATGGGCGCCGATCGGATAGTTCGGCGATTCACGCGTGATGGTCACGTCATGTGTGTGGCTCTCGCGCAGGCCCGCGTTGGTGATCGGAATGAACTCCGCCTTCTCGTGAAGATCCTTGATCGTTCGCGTGCCGGTGTAGCCCATCGCCGCGCGGAGCCCGCCGACGAGCTGATGCAGCACGCTCGCGACCGGCCCCTTGTAGGGCACCTGGCCCTCGATGCCTTCGGGCACGAGTTTCAGCGTGTCGCTCACTTCGGCCTGGAAATAACGGTCGGCGGAGCCGCGTGCCATCGCGCCGAGCGACCCCATGCCGCGATACGCCTTGTAGGAGCGGCCCTGATAGAGATAGACCTCGCCGGGGCTTTCGTCCGTGCCCGCGAGCAGCGAGCCGATCATCACCGACGATGCACCCGAAGCAAGCGCCTTCGCGATATCGCCGGAATATTTGATGCCGCCGTCTGCGATGACCGGAATGCCGTGCTTGTCGGCCGCCTCGGCGGCTTCCATCAGCGCGGTGAGCTGCGGCACGCCGACGCCAGCCACGATGCGCGTGGTGCAAATGGAGCCCGGCCCGATGCCGATCTTCACCGCATCCGCGCCGGCGTCGATCAGCGCCTTCGTGCCTTCCGCCGTTGCGACGTTGCCCGCGATGATCTGCACCGAGTTGGTCTGCTTCTTGATTCGGGCGACCGCGTCGAGCACGCGCTGCGAATGGCCGTGCGCCGTGTCTATCACAAGCACGTCGACGCCCGCGTCGATGAGCATCTCGCTCCGCGCGAAGCCGTCCTCGCCGACCGACGACGCCGCCGCCACGCGAAGGCGACCTTGTTCGTCCTTGCTGGCGTAGGGGTGCCTCTCCGCTTTTTCGATGTCCTTCACGGTGATGAGGCCGATGCAGCGGTACTTGTCGTCCACCACGATGAGCTTTTCGATACGGTGCTTGTGAAGCAGAAGCTTCGCCTCGTCGCGCGGGATGCCGTCCTTCACCGTGATGAGATCTTCCTTCGTCATCAGCTCATGGATGGGCTGCAAGGGGTTGCTCGCGAAGCGCACATCGCGGTTGGTGAGGATGCCGACGAGCTTGCCTTGCGGGGCGCCATTGCCGTTCGCGAGACCTTCCACCACCGGGATACCGGAGATGCCATGCGCCTTCATCAGTTCGAGCGCATCCTTCAGCGTGGCGGTCGGCTCGATGGTGACAGGGTTCACCACCATGCCGCTCTCGAACTTCTTCACCTGGCGGACATGCTGAGCCTGCTCTTCCGGCTTGAGATTACGATGGATGACGCCGATACCGCCCGCCTGCGCCATCGCGATGGCAAGCGGCCCTTCGGTCACGGTGTCCATCGCGGAAGAAATGATAGGGATGTTGAGCCGAATCGTGGGCGTGAGAAACGTTGTGACGTTCGTCTCGGAAGGCAGTACTTCGGAGTGTCCGGGCCTCAATAGCACGTCGTCGAAGGTAAGCCCCGTCTTCTGCCGGATAATGGCCATCTATGAATCCTTGCGCGCCGGGGATCGGAGGAGTCCGGCGCTGCCGTTTTGCGTGAAATTTCCAGCGGTTTAGCATTCCCGCGTCGATCTGTAAAATGGAGCGGCGCCCGCCGTTTCCCAAGGCCGATTGCAACGCCGCCATCAGCGCGCATCGCTCAATGCTCGCGATCACGCAGATTCGCCTTTGTCATGCCTCAAAACAGTTGAGATCGGCAAAGACAGGGCATATGTTTTCCTTTCGAGCGCTGAACGGCTCTAGGGAAGGAAAATTATTGCATGGAACTGCACAGGCTAACGGATGATCTCGACGTCGCGGGACAGATCGAGGTGTCAGATATTCCAGAACTCGCCTCAAAAGGGATAAAGACGATCATTTGCAACCGGCCAGACAACGAGACGCCCGGACAGCCGGCTTTCAGCGAGATCGAGAAGATTGCCGAAGCCAATGGCATCAAGACCATCTATCACCCGATCCGCGCCGCCAATGCGATCAGCGACGCCGACGCGGAGATCTTCGAGAAGGAACTGGCCGAGGCGGAAAAGCCCGTGCTCGCCTTCTGCCGCTCCGGCACGCGCAGCACCTTCATTTGGTCGCTCTCGCAAGCCGGCAAAATTCCCGCCCAGCAGATTGCGCTGACGGCCATGCGTGCGGGATACGACATCAGCCCGGTCTATCCGCGTCTCGAAAAGTAGATCTGGCAGTGACGCATAGACGGGGCTTCGGCCCCGATCTGCGTCCCATGGTCGCCTCGCGCACTGTGGTTACCTCTTCGAAGCGCGCTATATAAAGCAGACCGCGCATTGAAAAGGGGAGCTACGCCGTGATCTGTGAGGCCTGTTTGGGGATCTATCTGCTTGCGACCGCAACTCAGCCCGACCTCGCGCGGCCGTCCGACGTTCATTTCGTAGCCGACAACAGGGCCGCAGCCTCCACCAGACTCACGGAATCGCTCTCCGTCGCGCCGCAAATCCGCGTCGAAGACATTCCGGCCTACGCCGCTCAAGGCATCAAGACCATCATTGCGAACCGCCCCGACGGCGAAGCCGCCGGCCAACCGACCTTCGCGGAGATAAAGAAGGCCGCAGAGGCGAACGGCATCACGGCGATTTACCTTCCCATCGAAAGCGCCAGCGCTATCTCGGACGCCGATGCGGCGGCCTTCGGCAAGGCGCTCGATGAAAGCAAGGGCAAGACGCTCGCTTTCTGCCGCTCTGGCACGCGCAGCACGCTTCTTTGGTCTCTCTCCCAAGCGGGTAAACGCTCCGCTCTCAACATCGCGCAAACAGCGGCGCAAGCTGGCTACGACGTCAGCCCGATTCTCCCGCGTCTCGCGAAGTGAGCGCCGCCATGATGCCAGACACGGAGGTGCCGGTGTTCGACGAGACCTTTCGTACGAAGCTTGAGGATCTCATCATATGGCGACGCGACGTGCGACGCTTCCGCACCGACCCGCTGCCCGAGGGCGCCATCGAACGCCTGTTGCGCCTCGCCTGCCTCGCGCCCTCCGTCGGGCTCAGCGAGCCGTGGCGCTTCGTGCTTGTGGAAAGCGCCGAAAAGCGCAGGCTGATCGCCGCCAATTTCGAGGACGCGAATGCTGAGGCGCTGTCGTCCTATACCGGCGACCGCGCGTCGCTCTACGCCTCGCTGAAGCTGGAAGGCATTCGCGAGGCCCCGGTGCAGCTCGCCGCCTTCGCGGAGCCGGACCCAGAGAAGGGCCGCACCGTGGGCCGCCGGACCATGCCGGAAACCGTCGCCTATTCGGTCGTGAGCGCGATGCACACGCTGTGGCTTGCCGCGCGCGCGGAGGGCATCGGCATGGGTTGGGTGTCGATCCTCGATCCCGTCCGCGTGGCACGCGATCTCAATGTGCCGCCGCACTGGCAGTTTATCGGTTATTTCTGCATCGGCTACCCGCTGGAAGAGGCGCGCACGCCCGAACTCGAACGCGTGAACTGGGAGCGGCGAAGCGATCCGGCGACGGTCATGATCAGGCGCTGATGCGCCCGCGCGCGATTCCCGCTTATTTCTCGAAGGTGAACACGCAATAACGCATCGCGCCCGTCCGGTAGGCCGCGAGAATGAGAAACAGCGTCGCCGCGAATGCCTTGTTATGCGCGCCGCCGCCGAACAGGAACGCCCGATAGCGGGCGTCGCTCGCAAGCTTGGCGAGACTGCGCCGGATGCAGATCGCCCAGGTTCGTCTCACCTGCCCGCTGATGTCGTCCACGCGTGCGACGCGAAAGCCCGCGCTCCCGGCCAGCGCGCGATAATCTTCCTCCGTGCCCATGCCGGGCAGCCGCCCATAGCGGCAGATGCGTTCGAGAAGGAGGCTGTCGACACTCCCGAGCGAACCGCTTTTCGCCAGCCACGCGCAGACCGCGAGCCGCCCGCCACGGCGAAGCACGCGATGCGCCTCGGCAAAAAAGCGTGCCTTGTCAGCAATGTGCTCCGAGCTTTCGATGGCATAGGCGCGGTCGAAGCTCTCGTCCGCGAAGCCGTTTTCCAGCCAGTCACACAGCGCGATCGAGACGCCGGGTGAGTTTCGCGCCGCCGCCATTCGAAACTGGCTTTCGGAAATGGTCACGCCGTCGAGCGCCACGCCGTAGCGCGAAGCGAACAGCCGGGCCGTTTCGCCATAGCCGCAGCCGATGTCGCAAACCCGCATCCCGCGGGTGAGGCCAAGCCTCTCCGCGACGAGAGCGCTTAGGGCCTCGGCGGCTTCCGCGCTCGTCTCGCGACCGGTGCGCCAATAGCCGTGATGGACGTGATCGCCCCAGATTTCGCGATAAAATCCGTCGAGTTCGTTGTAGTGCAGCGCCACGGCGGCGCTCGTTTGATCGGCATTCGGAAAGATCATGAAATCCTCGCGGCGGCTGGCTGATTTGTGCTGCCAACGCCCGGGCGCGCGCCGCGTTTCATCGCGCGCGATCAAAAGACCGCGCGCGTCACTTTCCCGGCTATTTGGCGGCCTTCTTCGCAGGCTTCGCATCGGCTGCCGGGGTGGCCGCCGGAGGATCCTCGGTCGACACGGCGGGCGCGGCCGCTTCTTCCTGATACCCGGCCATGGGCGTTGCGTTACAGCCGACATTCGCATCGGCCCAGCAGCCGCGCGACGCGAGAAGCCCGAACCCGGCCGCCGCAGCATGGCCCGCGCCGGATGCGCCCGAAATGCTGCTGCGGTTGACCGCGCCGCCGTAAAAACTGCCGGACGCCTGAGCGTTCACTTCCGTCGCGCCCGCCACAGCCAAAACGACGCTTGTCAGCACTATTCTTTTCATGCCCCACCTCCCTTTATTCGGCATAATTTAAAGGGAGAAAATGCGGGATTCTATCGAATCGTATGAAAATAGCCCGCGTTGCGTAATTTTCGGTCGTCATTGTGATGTTTTTGGCACCAGAACGCGCCTCTATCTTTGCGAAGTCTCATACATCCGCCGCACATCGCGAGTGAGCGCCTCACGCGAGGCGCCGCGGAAATACATCATATGGCCGCCGCGATAGACGTGCAGCTCCACCGGGGCCGCGCCTTCGATGGGGCGAAGCTGCCCGATCAGATATCTGGACAGCGCGTATGGTGTAACGAGATCCGTATAGCCGTGGGCGATGAAAACCTTGAGCGCGGGGTTCTGCGTGCGTGCCCGCTCGATGAGTTCGACGCCGCTCGCCTCATGAGCCCGCTTCCGGTCCCCCGACCAGCGGCGATTGGCCGTTTCGTTCAACAGGCGATAATCGAGGTCGGTGCGAAATCCGAGATCCTGCGCGATGTAGGTCGCGGCCGCCGGTGCCAGCACGCTCGAAGCGCCGTCGAGGATCACGTCGAACCTGTCGTTTTTGGCGGGCATCGGAAGCGGAGCGCTGACGGTGGCATCGTAGCGGCTCAGCCTCCGGTTTGTCGCGCGCTCATATTCGTCGAAGAAGACGTCGTCCGGCGCGCGGCTCTGGTTGCGGGCGACAATCTCCGGGGAAAGCCCCGTCAGTTGCGAAACCCTGGCCGTTATGGCCTCGCTTGGCACTCTCCCGCGCGCGACATGCACGAGATAATCGGTCGCTGCGAAGGCTTCGGCCTCGCGCGCGATGTTGTCCACCGTCGTCTTCGTGCCGTCCTTCAACTCCGCGGCCGCGACCGCGAGGGAAGGGAGGTCGAAAGCCAGCGGCAGAACGTTGAACCGATTGCCGCGCAGAAGCGGAAAGTCGAGCGCGGGCGAAATCAGCACCGCGCCTTGCACGTCAAGGCCGGCATCGAGCAGCTTTTCGGCGAGGATCGCGGCGCGAAGGCCACCATAGCTCTCCCCTGCGAGATAGACCGGCGCGAGGCTGCGTCCGTTGCGCGAGAGCCAGCCCCTGATGAACGCGGCTACGGAGTTCGCATCTTTCTCGTCGCCCCAGAACGCGGCCTCCTTGTCATCGCCGCCGCCAGTGGCGCGGCTGTAGCCCGTACCGACGGGATCGATGAAGACGAGATCGGTGAAGGCGAGCCATGTGGCGGGATTGTCGACGAAGCGGACGGGCCGGAGCGGCGCTGCCCCGTTCTCCGCGAACGGAACGATGCGGGGCCCGAGCGCCGCGATATGCAGGAAGGCCGATGCCGCGCCGGGGCCGCCGTTGAAGACGAAGGTCGTCGCGCGCGCGGGGGCGTTGGCCGCCTGATAGGCGACGTAGAACATCTTTGCCGCCACATCACCTTGCGGGCCGAGAAGCGGCAGCGTGCCAGCCGTAGCCTTGTAGGCGAGCGGTTTGCCGTCGAGCGTGACCGTGTGCTGCGTGACGCTGTCAGCGGGCAGATGCTGTGTGAAGCCGCCTCCGGCTTGCGACGGGGCCGGTGATGCCTCGCGCTTGACATCGGTTGCCTTACCGAGCGGCGGGTGGCCTGGAGGCAGATCCTGCGCGGCCGCAGCGTGACAGAAAAGCCCCGTCAACGCCAAAGCGCCGATCAAGGCCTTGAGATAGCTTGTTACGCTTCTATTGCGAACCGACACGCGAAAGCCCCCTTGCCGTCACACCGTCTCCTAAGATGGCGCTTAGCCAGGGCATTTCAATTCGAAGGAGAAAACATGCCAAAACTCAGGATTTGCGCGGTAATGATGGCGCTTGCGGTTCTCGGTTCCGGCCAAGCAGTGGCGCAGGCCGACCTCAAGGCGGTCTGCAAGGCGGATTATTCGAAATTCTGTTCGGACGTGACGCCGGGTGGCGGTCGCATCATCGCCTGCCTGAAAAGCCATCAAAAAGAGTTGCAGCCCGCTTGCGCCGCCGGACTCAAAGAACGGGACGCAAGAAAAGAAGGCGGACAACCGCGCTGAAGCGCGGCGCTTCCGGACAAATCTTCAGAAGTTTCGGCCGATAGCGAAGCCCATTGCCGGGCCGATCAGAACCAGCCACATTTGCCGTGGCTCCATGACGTCGCACACAGAGCGGCGTTCGACAGGAATTGTCCCACGGGAGCGTGCGTCAGCGAGAGAAGCGCGCCCGTCCCCGTGATGACCGCGACCGTCGCCGCCGCCGCGACGAGATACCAGAGCCGCGCGAGGATCAGCGTGATCTTCACCGGGCCCTGCTCCTGTTCCGTGAGGCTCACTTCGGGGTGATCCGAAATGCTCTGCGCCGCCGTCCGCGCGCCGGGCGTGAAGCGCGCCAGCACGCCGGTCAGCCCGATGATGAGATGCACGGCAGCCGGAACGAGCGGCGTCATCAGCATGCCGGTCACGAACAGACCTTCCGACCACGGCGCATAGAGCGCCTTGTTCATCAGCGCTTCCCAGTTGAAGCGGGGAAGATCGGCGGAGGTGAGCGCGAGGTTCAGCACTTCGAGCGTGTTCGGCAGCAGCAGCGCCAGAACGATCATGAGCAGCACGCCCGACAGGAACGTCCCGGCGACGACGCCGATCACGGCGAAGCGGCCTTTCAGGTTCGGTTCGGCGGTTTCCTCCTTGCGGATGAGAGAGCGCGTCACAGCCCACGAGAGCCAGTCCACCGAAGCGTTCGTGATGGGAAGCAGGATAAAGAAGAGAAACAGGAGAAACGTGAATTCGCTCGCGAAGGCCAGTGCCGCGCCAGCGAGAACCGCGACCGTGATCGAGAACAGCACGGCGCCGGCCAGCGCGAACGCCATCGTAAGAGCGAAGGCCAGCGCAAAACCGCCCGCCATCGCACCCAGCACCGATGTCGCGTTGTTCTGATGCCCGGAAAAGGCGGACGCCACCGCGAAAGCGATGGAAAACGCGATCATGAAGGCGAAACCGCCGAGCACGAGGCGAGAGATGGTTTGCGCCAGCGCTTTGTCGCCGCCGAATGTGGTCCAGGCGTGCTCGATGAGGCGCACGAGGTTGCGGAATGCGACGAGGATGACCGACGCGATCACCGCGAAAGCCGCGGCGAAGACCAGCACCTGAAGCCACGAGATCTTTTCGATCGCGATTCCGTTGGTAATGAGCGTGAGGGTTAGAAGCGAGATCGGGAAAATGAAGGCGATGGCGAGGCAACGTTCAAAGGCCTGCCCGCTGAAAGGGGCACCGAACCACTCGTCGAGCCATTCTCCCAGCCGCCGCACTGTCACGAGCCAGGCGTTGAAAGGCGACGCCGCGCCGAGGCGGTCCTTGAGTGCTATCCGGTCGGGATAGCTCGCGAGCTGGCTCGACAGAGCCCGGTCGGGAAACGGCAGGAGCCACGCAAGCACCGTTGCGAGCAGCGCGATGAGCGCGGCCATCACGGAGATCACGCCCCACCCTTGCCAAACTGCCAGAGAAACGCCTGCTTCTGCCGCCGAATGCATGCGTCCGTCCCCTCTGTTGCCCCGCATTTGGGTTAGCAACCTGAACGGCCTCGCGCAAGCAACGCCTGCGCTTGTAGCTGCTTATCTTCGCGGATGATGTTGCCGCGCGTCTATAGATGGCGGGCGGGCGTGTCGGGGCACGGTCCGCATGGAAGCGGCGTGTGCGAGATGGCTTCCGAAGACGGATCAATCGCCGGTTGAATCGGCGCGGAATGCGGGCGAGCGAGGCTTACGCCCGTCGCCGGGGCGACGATGAGCAGGGCTCAGGCCGTTCAACGCCGGCATCGACGCAAAGGCGCGCTTCTTCACCGAAACGCGCACCTCGGCATAAGCCATCTTGACCGCTTCCACGATCAGCACCCCCGCGAAAGCGGGCCAAAGCCTGGCGCCGACACGCTCCCACGCGGTTGCGGCAAACGGCAGATGGCGGGCGCGAAAGGGCGGCGCGAACAAGCACGGCGTCACGCCCACGGGCTCGAACAGCGCATCTCGCAGCAGGTCTTCGATCTGCCGGAGACTGTAGGGCCGCCCATGCCCGAATGGCGTGGATTCGAAGCGTGCCCACGCGCCGCGGCGGTTCGGTGCGACGAGGATCAGCCGGCCGCGAGGCATCAGCACGCGCCAGATTTCGCGCAGGTAATCGTGACGGGCGTCCACATGTTCGAGGCCATGCACGACGAGCATGCAATCCACGGACTTGTCTCGCATCGGCAGCGCGGTTTCGGAGACGAGGGCCGCGCGGAAAGGGCCTTCGCTCGGCCATTGCACGGCGCCCTGCCGATAAGGCATCAGCGCGGCCGTGGTTCTCGCCTCCCCGTCAAACGCGCGAAGATAAGGAGCCGCGTAGCCAAGCCCCACGACATCCAGCCCGCTTAAATTATCCCACCGCGCACGCACGCGGTGCGTGATGATGCGGCGCGCGAGTTGCCCGAGTGGCGAAGCGTAAAAATCCCTGAGGTGCGAGACATCATCATACATAAAAACGAACCAGCATTTCGTCTAACCGGGTTTAACGCGCGGGTGGTTTATCTTAAGTCTGGGGTGACCCATATTTGTGATCAGGTGCAGCAATGTCCCATCTAGAAGTTCGACTGTTCCCCTGTCTAAGCGACAATTACGGCGTTCTGATCCACGATCCGGTTACGGGGGTCACCGCTTCCATCGATGCGCCCGACGATGACGCCGTTCGCACGGAACTTGAAAACGCGGGCTGGACGCTGACGCATATTCTCGTCACGCATCATCATTGGGATCATATCCAGGGACTTCAAGCCCTGAAGCGGGACACGAACTGCACCGTCTACGCCCCCGCGCGGGAAGCCGCCGAAATCCCCGTTCTCGATGTCGAGGTGCATCAGGACGATCGCGTGCCCTTCGGGCGGTTCGAGGTGGAGGTGATCGAAACGCCGGGCCACACTCCGGGTCATGTCGCCTACTTCGTCCCCGACGCCATTCAGGCCGAGATCGCAGGCCAGAAAAGCGGGCTGGCGTTCGTCGGCGACACCCTTTTTTCGGTCGGATGCGGCCGCGTGAACGATGGTCGTTACTCCGACATGTGGCACTCGCTCGAAAAGCTGATGCGGCTGCCGGAGCGCACGCTCCTCTATGTCGGCCATGAATACACGCAGTCGAACATCAAATTCGCGCTTTCGGTGGAGCCGGAGAACATCGCGCTGCACAAGCGCAAGGAAGAGGTCGACCGGCTCCGGGCCGACGGCAAACCCACGCTGCCGGTCACGCTTGCCAAGGAGCTTGAGACGAACCCGTTCCTGCGGCCGTTCAGTCCTGAAATCCGTAAATCGCTCGGCATCGGCCCGGACGTGTCCGACGAGTCCGTGTTCGAGGAATTGCGGCGGCGCAAGGACCGCTTCTGAGGACAATGCACCGAGCGCGCCCGCGCGCTTCCGCCGATACGTTTCTGGAGGCACCATGGCAAGGCGCAAGGGGAGCGAAAACGAAGCCGAAGCGGCGGGCGATCCGCTCCACCCGCGGCTTACCGACGGTCTCTTCGGCCACGAAGAAGCGGAAGCGATGTTTCTGCGCTCGTACAACGCGGGCGCTCTGCATCATGCGTGGCTCGTCACGGGTGAACGCGGCATCGGCAAGGCGACCTTCGCCTGGCGCGCCGCGCGGTTCCTTCTGAGCCGTCACGGCGAAAACGCAGCGGCGAACCTCACCCCCGCAACCACCCTCGACGCGCCATCGACCCATCCGGCCGCGCGCCAGATCGCGGCGGGCGCCCATTCCTCGCTGTTCGCGCTGGAGGTTTCCGGCGCTTCCACCATCGGCGTGGACGAGGTGCGAAAGTTGCGCGCGTTCCTCGGCCTCACCAGTCCCGGCGGCTGGCGCGCCATGATCGTCGATCCGGCGAACGACCTCACCATCGCCTCGGCGAACGCGCTCCTGAAGGCGGTCGAGGAGCCGCCGCCCCGCACGGTGTTCTTCCTCGTCAGCCACGGCGCCGCCGCCGTGTTGCCGACCATCCGCTCGCGCTGCATCACGCTCACGCTGCATCCGCTCCACGCGGAGCCGTTCGCGAACGCGGTCGAATCTGCCTGCGCCCGTGCCCGCCTGGACATCCCCGAAGCCGAGCAGATGCAGCGGCTTCACGCGCTTTCGAGCGGTTCGGTGGGGCGCGCGCTCGATCTCATCGGCGGCGGCCTCCTCACGCTGGCGGACAAGCTTGAGCGCGTGATCGATAGGCTTCCCCGGCTCGACCACGCCGCCGTCCACGATCTCATCCAGTCGGCGAGCGGCGCAAAGAACGCCGACAAGTTCGAGAGGCTTTGCGACCTGATCGAGGAGCGCATCGAGGCGCGCGCGAAAAGCGCGGCGCAAGGCGGAAGGGGCAATACAACGCAAGCCGCGCTGTGGGCCGTCGCGTGGCAGGGCTTCCGCGAGCGTCGAATCGAGACCGACGTGCTCAATCTCGATAAAGGAGCCTTTCTGTTGGCTGCATTTTCCGATATGGAACGTATTGCCAGAAAGGCGTGAGCTTCCGCCAGTCTAACGTACCTTTCCCCGCCATCCCGACCATTGCGCCATGACAGAACAACAAAAACCGCATTACACGATAACCACTGCCATTTCCTATCCGAACGGCGAGCCCCACATCGGCCACGCCTATGAGGCGGTGGCGACGGACGCGATGGCGCGCTTCAAGCGGCTCGACGGGCACTCCGTGTTCTTCCTCACCGGCGTGGACGAGCATGGCCTCAAGATGAAGCAGACGGCGGCGAAGGAAGGCATCACGCCGACCGAGCTTGCCGACCGCAACACGCCGAAATTCGAGGAGATGCTCGCCCTGCTCGACGTCTCCCACGACGATTTCATCCGCACGACCGAGCCGCGCCATTACGAGGCGGTGGCCGAGATCTGGCGCCGCATGGAGAAGGCGGGCGATATCTATCTTTCCGGCTATCAGGGCTGGTACTCGGTGCGCGACGAGGCGTTCTATGCCGAGAGCGAGACGGTGCTCGGCGGAAACGGCGTCCGCCTCGGGCCGCAGGGCACCCCCGTCGAGTGGACCGAGGAGCAGACCTATTTCTTCCGGCTGTCGAAGTACGAGAAGAAGCTGCTGAAGTTCTACGAGGAAAACCCCGGCTTCATCATGCCGCCGGAGCGCCGCAACGAGGTGGTCAGCTTCGTCAAGGGCGGTCTGCAAGATCTGTCGATTTCGCGCACGACGCTCGACTGGGGCATCCCGGTGCCGGACGCGCCGGGCCACATCATCTACGTCTGGGTGGACGCGCTCACGAACTACATTACCGGCGCGGGCTTTCCGAAAATCCGCTCGAAGACCTGGAAGGAGCGATGGCCCGCGCAGGTGCACGTCATCGGCAAGGACATCACGCGCTTTCACGCGGTCTACTGGCCCGCGTTCCTGATGTCTGCGAAACTGCCTTTGCCCGAGCGCGTTTTCGGCCACGGCTTCCTGTACAATCGCGGGGAGAAGATGTCGAAGTCGGTCGGCAACGTCGTCGCGCCGAAGGATCTGGTCGACACTTACGGCGTGGATCAGGTGCGCTATTACTTCCTGCGCGAAGTGCCGTTCGGCCAGGACGGCAACATCACGCACGAGCAGATGGTGAACCGCATCAACGCCGACCTCGCGAACGACCTCGGCAATCTCGCGCAGCGCTCGCTGTCGATGATCGCGAAGAATTGCGCGGGCGCCATCCCGGAACCGAGCGACCCTGCGGCCGACGATGAGCCGATCCTTACCGCGTCCGCCGCTCTACTCGATGCAAACCGCGAGTTCATAGACCAGCAGGCGCCGCACAAGGCGCTGGACGCAATCTGGAAAGTGGTCGCCGACACGAACAAATATTTCGCCGTGCAGGAACCGTGGGCGTTGAAGAAAACGAACCCCGCGCGCATGGGCACCGTGCTTTGGACGACGGCGGAAATCGTGCGGCGCGTGGCTATCCTCGCGCAACCCTACATTCCGGCGTCAGCGGCGAAGCTTCTCGACCAGCTCGGCGTCGCGGCCGAAGATCGCAGCTTCGACGCGCTCGCGCGTCCGCTGAAGGCTGGGACGAAAATCGCCACTCCACAAGGCGTCTTCCCGCGCTATGTTGAGGAAGAAGCGGCGAAGGCCGCAGCCGCAAGCTGATCCTTGAGACCGGCGCTCCTGCCGCTCTCATTCGAGGCATGCGTTGGCCGCGCCCGGCGCGATCCGCAGCGGCAGGAGACTGGTCTGGGACATGCTTGTCGATAGTCATTGCCATCTCGACTTTCCGGAATTCGAACCTCAGCGGGATGAGGTTGTCGCGCGCGCCAGGGAGGCGGGCGTCGGCCATATGGTCACCATCTCGACGCGCGTGCGGAAATTTCCGTCCTCCGTCCTGCCGATTGCCGAGCGCTATCCCGAAGTGACGTGCTCAGTGGGCACGCATCCCCATTACGCCAGCGAGGAACGCAACATCCCGCTGCCCGACATCGTGGCGTTTACGCGCCATCCGCGTGTTGTCGCCATCGGCGAGGCGGGCCTCGACTATTTTTACGACAAGAGCGCGCGCGAGGATCAGCAAACCGTCTTCCGCAAGCACATCACGGCGGCGCGGCAGACGGGTCTGCCGCTCGTGATCCACACCCGCGACGCAGAGGAAGACACGGCAGCGATCCTCGCCGAAGAAATGGCGAAAGGGCCGTTCAAGGCGCTGCTGCACTGCTACACGAGCAACCGCTCGCTCGCGGAAGCAGCGCTGGAACTCGGCCTCTACATCTCGTTCTCGGGCATCCTCACCTTCCCGAAATCCGGCGAATTGCGGGAGCTGGCGGCGACCGTGCCGCTCGACCGCCTGCTTGTCGAAACGGACTCACCCTACCTCGCCCCGCCGCCCTATCGCGGCAAGACGAATGAGCCGTCCTTCGTGAGGTTCACGGCCAGGGTGCTGGCGGAAGCCAAGGGCGTAAGCGAAGCGGAGCTTGCGGCGGCGACCACCGACAATTTTTTCCGGCTTTTCGCGAAAGCAAAAGCCGCGGCGGGAGGTGGCGCATCATGACGCTTCGCTTCACCATCCTCGGATGCGGCTCCTCCACCGGGGTGCCGCGCGTCGGCAATGACTGGGGTGCGTGCAATCCGGCGAACCCGAAGAACCGGCGGCGGCGCAGTTCCCTTCTCGTGGAGCGCATCGGCGAGAACGGGCGCACCGTCGCGCTGATAGACACGTCACCCGACATGCGCGTGCAGCTTCTCGATGCAGACGTGAAGCAACTCGATGGCGTCGTCTATACGCACGATCACGCCGACCATACGCATGGCATCGACGATCTGCGCATGCTGTCCTATCTCCAGCGCCGCCGCATCGACCTTTGGGGCGATGCGCGCACGATAGCCCTCTTGCGCCAGCGCTTCGACTACTGCTTCGAGACGCCGTCCGGTTCGAGCTACCCCGCCATTGTCGAAGGTCACGTGATCGAAAATCATGCTCCGGTCACCATCGACGGTCCCGGCGGCCCGATCGTCTTTCAACCTTTCCGTCAGATCCACGGCGACATCGACTCGCTCGGCTTTCGCGTCGGCGGCCTCGCCTATTCCTGCGACCTGAACGACCTGCCGCCCGAGTCGCGGCCCATCCTTCGCGATCTCGACGTGTGGATTCTCAACACGCTGCGCTACACGCCTCATCCCAGCCATCTCACACTGGAAAAGGCGCTGACGTTCATCGCCGAGATGAAGCCCAGGCGCGCACTGCTGACGCATCTGCACATCGACCTCGACTACGACGATCTCGCCTCGCGGCTTCCCGCCCATGTCGAGCCTTCGGTCGACGGCATGGTGCTGGAACTGGAGAGCTGAAGCGCGCGGCTCCAGGCATCGCTTTTGCGTGCTTCGTCTCGTCGTGCGTGCCGTCGGCAGAACTGCTTCACACTTTGCGGACG
Organism: Rhodomicrobium sp.; assembly: GCF_047605405.1. Classification (NCBI taxonomy): domain Bacteria; kingdom Pseudomonadati; phylum Pseudomonadota; class Alphaproteobacteria; order Hyphomicrobiales; family Hyphomicrobiaceae; genus Rhodomicrobium; species Rhodomicrobium sp. Next base: position 21,649 of record NZ_JASGFR010000037.1, read on the forward strand.
CGCTTCAGCGCCGCCGGTCGAAGTCGATATAGCCGGCGCAGGTGTCCTTCACGCGGATATCGGCGCCGACGAAGCGGCAAATCTGTGCCTTGAGGTTCGGATTGTCGCGGATTGCAGCACCGGTCACCCGCGCGCCGTAGGCTTGCGCGACCTTGGCGAGGTTCTCGTCCTCGCACCACGGTGTCACCGCCAACTGCCCGTTAACCACCTGCGCTTCGTCGACGCATCTGATCTTCGCCGATGAAGGGGCGATCGCCAGCAACGCCGCCGCAATCGCCAATCCCGCTGCAAGAGGGAGCCGGTGCATCCAAGCCTCTCTTTTATAATGTGTTAACCATGACTAGCCGAACACGGGAAAGCCGCTCAAGGTCGCCACGCCGTACCGAAATCCGCCGCTACTCGTGGCGAAGCGCTTCGATGGGATCGAGCCGCGCCGCCTTGCGTGCTGGAAAATAGCCGAAAATCACCCCCACCGCAGCCGAAAAGCCGAATGCCAGAGCGATCACGGAAAGGTCGATGGCCATCGGCACCTTGATCGCGCTCGCGAGCAGCCACGACAGACCGAGCCCGAGCCCGACGCCGATCAGGCCGCCGAACAGCGACAACACCACGGCCTCGATGAGGAACTGCGTCAGCACCTGCCCGGCGAGCGCTCCGATGGCAAGCCGGGTGCCGATCTCGCGCGTGCGCTCCGTCACCGACACGAGCATGATGTTCATGATGCCGATGCCGCCGACAAGGAGGCTGATCGCGGCGACGGCGGATAGAAGCCCGGTCAACACCATGTAGGTGCCCGTGAGCGTGGCGGTGATTTCCTTCATGTCACGCACGAAGAAATCGTCCTGATCGGCGGCCCCGATGCGGCGACGCTCGCGCATGAGAAGCTCCACGGCCTTGAGGGTCTTGGCGGTCGAATGCTGGCTGTCTACCGCGATGTAGATATAGCCCACATCCGTATTGCCCGCGACGCGGCGGTGAAATGTCCGAAGCGGGATCACGACAAGGTCGTCCTGATCCTGTCCGAAGGCGGATTCACCTTTCTCGGCGAGAACGCCGACGATCTCGCAGCTTATCTTGCCGACGCGCATCGACTGGCCGATGACGTCGCCTCCGCCGAACACCTCGCGCTGTATGGTCTTGCCGATGAGGCAGACGGAGCGGCCCGCGCGCAGCTCACCGTCGTTGAAGGCGCGGCCTTCGGCGACGGGCCATTCGCGGGCGGTGAGGTAGGTCGTCTCCGCCCCGGTGACGTTCGTACTCCAGTTCTTGCCGTTGGCGATCGCGGTCGCGGCCCGCGTCGCGGCGGGAGCGACGGCGCGGGTGCCCGCAATCTCGCGGCGGATCGCGTCCGCATCGGCTATTTCGAGCTGACGCGCCACGTCCTGCACGCCGCCTGGCCCGACCGCCTGCCCCGGGCGCAGCACCAGCAGGTTCGTGCCGAGCTTGGCGATGTCCTGCGTGATCTTGTGCGTCGAGCCCTGACCGAGCGTCACCATGGTGATGACCGCCGCGACGCCGATCACCACGCCGAGCGTCGTCAGGAACGAGCGCATCAGATTGCGCCGGATCGCCTGCAACGCGAGCTTGATCGTTTCCCAGATCACGGCGCGGTCGCCCTTTCCTCGATGCGGCTCACGCGCCCGTCCTCCACATGAAGGATGCGCGATGCGTAAACTGCCATCTCCGGCTCGTGCGTGACAAGGATGACCGTCAAGCCGGCATCGCGGTTGAGCGCGGTCAGAAGGTCCATGATTTCGCGACTGCGCGCGCTGTCGAGATTGCCGGTCGGTTCGTCGGCAAGCAGAACCGACGGTTCGGAGACGAGCGCGCGGGCTATGGCGACGCGTTGCTGCTGCCCACCGGAAAGCTCGGAGGGCGTATGCTTCTCCCGCCCGGAAAGGCCGACGAGCGCAAGCGCCGACCGCGCGCGCTCGCGCCGCTCGGAACGGCGCATGCCCCGATAGATGAGCGGCATTTCCACGTTTTCGATGGCGCTCGTGCGCGCCAGAAGGTTGAAGCCCTGGAAGACGAAGCCGAGATAATGGCGGCGAAGCAATGCGCGCTGCACTCGGTCGAGCGCCCCGACATCGATGCCCTTGAACAGATATTCGCCGCTCGTCGGCGTATCGAGGCAGGCGAGAATGTTCATCGCGGTGGACTTGCCCGAGCCAGACGGTCCCATGATCGCGACAAACTCGCCGCGCGCGATGGAAAGGTCCATGCGGTCGAGCGCGCGCACCGCCGCCTCGCCGCTGCCATAGATCTTGGACACCTGCCTGAACTCGGCCAGCGTTTCCACCGTGCCCTCTTTTGCGGGGCCGGCCGGTGCGAGGTGCCAGGGCCGCGCCGCCAGTGTGGGTAGAACAAGCTCGCCGGGCATGCGGTCGTCTCCGTCGAGGTTTGATCCAGAGGCCTCGGGTTTGGCCTAGTGGAGCGAATTTGACATTTGAGGCCCGGTTGCTGCGAGTCCGACATTTGCTCGCAAGCCTGCTGCAAACGGATGCCAATGTCGGAACCAGACCTCTAGTTCGTGCCGCCCTCAAGATCGGTGATGACGGCTTCGCCCGCTTCGAGCCCCGCCTTGACCTGCGTCACGGACTTGTCGCTCGGCCCGACCCGGATCCGGAGCGCGACCGGCTTGCCATCCTTCAGCACATGGACGCGTCGTTCGTTCGTGCTCGTATCGGTTACAGGCGTCGACGGCTGCATGCGGGGCATCTTGAACAGCGAGAATCCGCCGCGTTCCTTCCTTGGCGGCGGAGGCGGAGCGAACCGCAGCGCCGCATTCGGTATGAGAACCGCGTCTTTCGCCTCGTCCACGACGATATCCGCCGTGGCCGTCATGCCAGGTCTGAGCACCAGGTCGGGATTATCCGCGCGCAGGATCGCCTTGTAGGTGACGACGTGATTGGTCGTGTCCGATGCGAAGCGAACCTGTTCGATCCGCGCCGGAAAGCGCCGCCCCGGATAGGCTTCCACCGTGAATGTCGCCTTCTGGCCGACGCGTACCTTGCCGACATCGGCCTCGTCGATATCCACGCGCAATTCCACGCGCTTCAGATTTTCCGCGATGACGAAAAGCACGGGCGGCTGGAAGCTCGCCGCCACGGTCTGCCCAGGCTCCACGCTGCGCTTCAGCACGACGCCGTCCACGGGCGAATAAAGCTTGGTCTTGGAAAGCGCTGTTTCGTTCTGCTTCAGTTCGGCTTCCGCGACACGAACGTCGGCCTTCGCGCTGTCGACGGTCGCGGCGGCGCGGCCAAGATCGGCGCGGGCGAAGTCGAGCGTGGTGTCGGAGGTGTAGCGCGATGCGTTCAGCGCCTTCTGCCGGTCGAAGTTCTTCGAGCGTTCGAGCGCGGTCGCCTCGGCCTGAATGACGCGCGCCTTCGCGGCGGCGAGCGCCGCCTTGCTGCGCTCGACCATCGCATTCAGAGTAACCGTATCGAGTTCCGCCACGACCTGCCCGGCTTTCACCGTGTCGTTGTGATCGACGAGCACCTTGCGGATGATGCCCGAAAGCTCGCTGGAAACATCCACCTGATTGGTGGGATACACGGTGCCGGTGGCGGTGACGGTCACGGTGAGATCGCCCTTCACGGCGGGTTCCGTGACATAGAGGGGGCCGCTCGTCCCGTTCCTGTGCGCATAGGCGTAATAACCGCCGCCCAAGGCGAGGGCTGCCAGCAGCAGCCAGAGCCACCGGAAAGAACGCCGCCTTCTCCGGACGCCGAGAACGGCGCGGATATCACCGGCTTCCGGCGGTCTTTCGATAACGTTCATGGCCGTGCCCAAGCTTACGCAAAACCAGTACCCACAAAACCGGGTATACGCTTCAGAGCTTAAACTTTTTCCAAAGTATCAAGGTGAAGGTCTAATCGACAATTTTAGGTAGCGGGCGGCGATCGCGTTCCGAATGCGCTATCGATGCTTCGGCTTTGTTATCGGCGCGTTACCTTGGTTTATCAAAAACGCAGTCGAATAGGGTGCGTTTGAGCGTGGGAGGATCGATCCCCGGCGCGCACCGCAATCAGGCATTGCGCGTCCTGCTCTCACAAGCTTTTGGCAGCGCCGCTATCCCGCTCCCAATGCGCAAGAGCCAAGCCTGAGGCGACGATCTATTCGCGTATTCGAATATAGTTCGAGTTTTCCTTGGGTTAGCGTTGCCCGCAACTATCCCGCCACACGTTATTTGCACCTGTTCGAGTAACAGCGACAATCAGTGCGTGTATTATTCAGCATTACTGCAACCAAAGATAGTAAATCTGTGGCATGCCGGATACAGGGCTCGCCCAACTTCAAATAAGTCTATTGTCGACCAGATACACGCGCTCGAATCGATGCTAGCTCTACAGTGTCGGGCGATGCAAGAACTTGAGAAATCCTATCGAGGCTTTCTCGCACGCGTTGGTGCTGCGTCGAGTTTCTGGGCAATTTTAGGGGACTACAAACAAATGAAGAAGACATTCATCGCGACCGCTTCGGTTGCGGCTCTCTTCGCCATGGGCGGTTCGGCAATCGCTGGCGATCTCTATGCCAAGGGCGGCTACAAGGACGCTCCCGTCGTCGTTGCTGAACCCACCTGGACCGGCTTCCATGTTGGCCTCGGCGTCGGCGCCGAAGCGGTAAACCACGACCTCGATTTCTCTGAATATTACGGAAGCAATAGCCAGTCGCTCGCCGGCCTTGATGGTATCAGCGCCACGGGCGTTATCGGCACGGTCGAAGTCGGCTACGATCGTCAGTACGGCAACTTCGTCGGCGGCGTGTTCTTCAACTACGACTTCGGCGATGACGTCAGCACGGACGCCCATCTCGGTCCGATCAACGCCAGCTTCAAGCAGACAGACTCGTGGACTGTTGGCGGCCGTCTCGGTTATCTCGTGAATCCGAGCACGCTCGCCTACGTGCTTGGCGGCTACACCGAATCGACCTTCGAACTCGGCGTTTCTGAATTTGGGTTCTCTAAAGATGTGGACTACAGCGGCTGGACGATTGGCGGCGGTCTCCAGACCCGGCTCGGCGGCAACTGGTTCCTGAAGGGCGAATATCGCTACACCGAATTCGACACGAACAGCTACAAGTTCGAAGAATGCGAGAATTCAGGCTACAAGCTTAAGGTCGACACCTCGGTGCAGACGGCTCGCCTCGTCCTCTCCTACAAGGCGGACCTCTTCGGCGGCGAACTTCCCGTTCCGCTGAAGTAGTCACCGCTCTCAGCGCACTGACCGTCCCCCATCAGGTCAGCGAAGCGCTCCTGCGAAAGCCGGAGCGCTTTGGTTTTTCGGGGGGACGGATCGGCGATTGCCCCGCGAAAGCGGGGCTTTTTTTCGCTCCCCGCCGCCATAGGCTGTTGCACCCCCGCAACATTGCCTCAGGTTGTGCAACCTATAATTGAAATTGCGTGTAATGCGCTCGAATCTGCTCTAGGAATAGGTCGTTGTTTTCAGGTCCGACCATGCTTTTTGGGTCCGGCTTTCCCGTAGGCGTTGCGTTCGCGTTGCAACTTTTGGGGGATCATTCCTAAAATGAAAAAGACTTTTGTGGCGGCTGCGTCGGCGGCTGCGATTTTCGCGATGACCGGCTCTGCGCTCGCCGGCGACCTCTATGCGAAGGGCGGCTACAAGGACGCTCCGGTTCTCGTTGCGGAACCCACCTGGACCGGCTTTTACATCGGTCTCGGCGTCGGCGGCGAAGCGGTGAACCACGATCTCTCTGCGACCGAGTATGATTCCGGTGACAAATACACCATCGGCGAGCTGAACGGCATCAGCGGCACGGGCGTGATCGGCACTGTCGAAGTCGGTTACGATCGCCAGTTCGGCAACATCGTCGCGGGCGTGTTCTTCAATTATGACTTCGGCGACAATGTCAGCAGCAGCCTTCGTTTCAACGATTTGACTGTTGAGGCCAAGCAGACCGATTCCTGGACCGCTGGCGGCCGCCTCGGCTATCTCATCAATCCGGGCACGCTGGCTTACGTGCTTGGCGGCTATACCGAATCGACCTTCGAACTCAGCCTTCCCGGGTTCGGCTCGGTGGACGGAACCTTCGGCGGCTGGACGGTCGGCGGCGGTCTCGAAGCGCGCCTTTCCGGCAACTGGTATCTGAAGGGTGAGTATCGTTTCACGGAGTTCGGTGAAAACAGCGCCATCCTGTTGGGCGATAAAGAAGACGGGATTGGTGCGACCATCGACACCTCGGTGCAGACGGCTCGTCTCGTGCTCTCCTACAAGGCGGACCTGTTCGGCGCCTCCGTCGCTCCGCTGAAGTAGTCAACGCTCTCGGCGAAGAACCGTCCCCGCGGTTTGCGAAGCGCTCCTGCGAAAGCCGGAGCGCTTCGTGGCTTTCGGTTCGCAGCGACGCCACGCCCGCAAAACGGTACTTCGACGCTTCGGGGCAAAGTCCGGCCGATGCGCTCAGCTTTATTCAACCTGATGCGTGGATACGGCTTTATTTCTTAAGCCAGACACCGTTTTGCCGATCAAGTTGCGACGCCATCTGACGGAAACGGGTTCTTCCGAATTGAAGCGTACCCTTGACTGCACTACGTAGCTCTTGCTTCGAGACAGTTTTTCAGGGGAAGCCGATGCTTAACCGTTCGATATTCCGGCTCGCGCCAGCAGCCGCGCTGATCGCCGTCGCGCTCGTGCTGTCGGGCTGCGGCATCAACACCATTCCGTCATACGAGCAGCAGGCGAAGGCCGCGTGGTCCGAGGTGCAGAACCAGTACAAACGCCGCGCCGACCTGATCCCGAACCTCGTCGAGACCGTGAAGGGCTTCGCCGCGCAAGAGAAATCCGTGCTGACGGACGTTGTCGAGGCGCGCGCCAAGGCCACGCAGGCGCAGATCAACCTGCCGCCGGACGTGCTGACCAATCCCGAGGCGCTGAAAAACTTCCAGGCGGCACAGGCGCAGCTTACGGGGGCGCTAGGACGCCTGCTCGCGACGGTCGAGAATTACCCCGATCTCAAATCGAACCAGAACTTCCTCGCGCTGCAAAATCAGATCGAGGGGACCGAGAACCGCATCGCCATCGCGCGGCGCGATTACATTCAGGCCGTCCGGCTTTATAATACCGAGCTGAACACGTTCCCCGGCCGCATCTGGAAGGCGGTGCTCTATTCCAACGCGAAGGACATGGCGACGTTCGAGGTGCCGGTCGAAGAGACGCAAACGCCGAAGGTCGATTTCGGAACGAACAAGCCGAAGCCGTAGCGGGTCATCATGAGCATCGCGCGGCGGGGTGAACATGGCGTCCCGGAGCGGCCCCGCGCCGCCGCCGGGGCGTCGCTTCCGCAGCGTCTCGCCGTGTATGGAGCGCGGCGCGACGCCGTCGATTTGTATTGTCGATCAGCGCCCGCGCGTCCGATCGCTGCCTGTTTGACGCTGGCCGATGCAGGGGGGCTGGCGCGGATCGTTGCGGCGCTCGTGCTGCTTGCGCTCATCGCCACCGCACTCGGGCCCGCCCGCGCTGCGCCGGCCTTCCCGCCGCTCACCGGCCGCGTGGTCGATAATGCGCACCTCCTCAGCCCCGCCGACAAGGCCGCGCTCGGCGCCGAACTCGCGGCGCTTGAGGCGAAGTCGAGCGACCAGCTCGTCGTCGTCACCACGCCGTCGCTGCAAGGCTATCCAATCGAGGATTACGGCTATCAGCTCGGCCGCGCGTGGGGCATCGGCCAGAAGGGCACGAACAACGGCGTGCTGCTCATCGTCGCGCCGAACGAGCGGAAGGTGCGCATCGAGGTCGGGCGCGGGCTCGAACCGCAGCTCACCGACCTGCTTTCGGCGCAGATCATCCGCAACACCATCCTGCCGCGCTTCAAGCGGGGCGACTTCGCGGGCGGCATCAAGGCGGGCGTGACCGACATCCGCGACGTCATGCTGGGCGACGCCGAGGCCGTAAAGGAGCGCGTGGCCAAGCGCCCGACCGAGCGGCGCGACGCGGACGAGACCGAGGCTCTGGTCGCGTTTTTCATCCTCCTCGCGATTTTCATCTTCATCGCCTGGGCGCAATCGCAGCAGGGAAACCGGCCGCTTTCGACCTCCGGGCCCTTCAACCGCCGCAGCGGCTATGGCGGCCCGATCGTCTTCCCCGGTGACTGGGGCGGAGGACGGCGCGGCGGAGGAGGCGGCTGGTCGGGCGGCGGTGGCGGCGATTTCGGCGGCGGCGGCGCATCCGGCGACTGGTAGGGAGGCACAACTCATGATTTCGCACGCGGATAAAAAAGCCATCGAAACAGCCATCGCGGAGGAAGAAGCGCGCACCTCGGGCGAAATCGTCGTGGTGATCGCGCGGGCGAGCGCCGATTATTATTATGTGCCGTATATGTGGGCCGCGCTTGTCGCGCTTGTCGTGCCGTGGCCGCTCATCCATTGGACCTGGATGCCGGTGCAGACGATCTACATCATTCAGCTCGGCGTTTTCGCGGCTCTCGCATTGCTCCTGCATTATCCGCCGCTCCGTTATGCGCTGGTGCCGGGGAGCGTTCGCCGCCAGCGCGTGCATCAGCGCGCGGCGCAGCAATTCGTCGCGCAGGATATCTACACCACAGCCGGACATACCGGCGTGCTGCTCTTCCTTTCGGTCGCGGAGCGCCGCGCGGAAATTCTCGTCGACGCCGGCATTCACGAGAAAGTGCCCGATGCCGAGTGGAAAAAAATCGTCGACCGGCTTACGGACAGAATCGGAAGGGGCGAGCCGGCGGCGGCTCTGAAGGAAGCGGTTCACGAGATCGGGGGGCATCTTGCAACCCATTTCCCTCCGGATGCAACAAAGGAAAACCTTTTGCCCAATCACCTCGTCATGTTAAATGCAGACTAATTCCAGCGAGCGGCATTCGTCGCAGCGATAAATTCTTGCCGCCATATTGTCTCCGCATAGCTGCCATGCTATTTGCGGCGCGGCATGGAATTGACAGCCATGTAATATGGCTCAATCAACGACACCGACATCACCTCCACAGGGAAAGTTCTGCAAATGGGCGCGTTCTACGAAGAGAAAGTCTTGGCCGTCAAACATTGGAACGGCGATCTTTTCACCTTCCGGACGACGCGCGATCAGACGTTTCGCTTCCGCAACGGCGAATTCACGATGATCGGCCTCAAGGTCGACGGCAAGCCGCTGCTGCGCGCCTACAGCATGGCGTGCGCGAACTACGACGACACGCTCGAATTCTTCAGCATCAAGGTCCAGAACGGCCCGCTCACCTCGCGCCTTCAGCATATCAAGGAAGGCGATCAGATTCTGGTCGGCAAGAAGCCGACCGGCACGCTCGTCATCGACAATCTGAAGCCCGGCAAACACCTGTATCTGCTCAGCACCGGCACGGGCCTCGCGCCCTTCCTCAGCATCATCCGCGACCCGGAAACCTATGAGGCGTATGAGAAGGTCGTTCTCGTTCACGGCGTGCGTCAGGTGAACGACCTCGCCTATAATGAGTGGCTCACGAGCGAGCTGCCGCGCGACGAGTTCCTCGGCGAGATCGTGCGCGACAAACTCGTCTATTATCCCACGGTCACGCGCGAACCCTATCGCAACACGGGGCGAATCACCGACCTCATGACCTCCGGCAAGCTTTACAGCGACATCGGGTTGCCCCCGCTCAGCCGCGAGGACGACCGCGTCATGATGTGCGGCAGCCCGGCGATGCTGGCCGACATCAAGGCGCTGCTTCTCGGCCTCGGCTGGGACGAAGGCAACCACGGCGAGCCGGGCGACTTCGTGCTCGAAAAGGCGTTCGTCGAGAAGTAGAGCCTGCGCTTGCTCCTCGCCCTTATCTTCCAGAGCCCCGGAGCGCTTGCGCCTCGGGGCTTTTTCATGCCTCGACCCTGCCACGCCGCGTCCGTCCACAGACTTTGCAAGTCCTCGCCCCGCATGAAGGATCTTTAAGTGGAAGAGGGCATGCTGCGTGCTACCTTCGAAAAATGTGAAAAGAAGGTCGCAAGCCTCATGCCTCATTTGGTGCATTTGTTCTTCGCCGCGCTGATCGGACTTTGCCTCGCTGCGCCCGCGTTCGCCGAGCCGGAAAAACACCATGCGCTTTCGCTCGTGCGCGAGCCGAAATATCCGGCGGATTTCAAGCACTTCGACGGGGTGAACCCGAACGCGCCCAAGGGCGGCACGGTGCGCCTTTCCTCAGCCGCGCCCTATGACAATCTCAATCCGGCGGTCTTTCGCGGCAATATCGCGCCGGGCGTGGCGCGCGGCGCGGACCTCGTTTTCGAAGCGCTCATGGCTACGTCGCGCGAGGAGGGCTCAACGCAATATTGCCTCCTGTGCGAGTGGGTCAGTTTCCCTGAGGATCGCTCGTCCGTCACGTTCAAGCTGCGCGAAGGCGCGCGCTGGCACGACGGCGTCGCCATCACCCCTGAAGACGTGATCTTCAGCATGGACGTCGCCAAGGGCAGGGATCCCGAGACCGGCGCGCCGTGGCAGCCATTGCTCGCGCAGTATTACAAGAATGTCGTCAAGGGCGAGAAGACCGGCGATCATGAGGTGACATTCACCTTCGATGTCTCCGGCAATCGCGAACTGCCCTTCATCGTGGGCGAACTCGTGGTGTATCCGAAGCACTGGTGGGAAGGCCGCGACGAAAGCGGCAGGGCGCGCGACATCTCCAAGACCTCGCTCGAACCGCCGCTCGGCTCCGGCCCGTACAAGGTCAAGGCGACGCGGCCAGGCGAGTGGATCGCCTTCGAGCGCGTGCCCGCCTATTGGGGCCGCGATCTCCCCGTGCGCGCGGGCGAGAACAATTTCGACACGCTCGAATTCCAGTATTACGGCGATCTGAACGTGTCGATGGAGGCGTTCAAGGCGGGTCAGTATGACTTCCGAACCGAATCGAGCGCAAAGGCCTGGGCCACGGCCTATGATTTCCCGGCATTGCGCGATGGCAAGGTGGTCAAGCGCGAGGTGAAGCTTGAGACACCGAAACCGATGCAGGGCTTCGTGTTCAATATCCGTCGCCCGAAATTCGAGGACATACGCGTCCGCCGCGCCTTCAACCTCGCTTTCGACTTCGAGTGGACGAACCAGAACCTGTTCTTCGGGCAATACACGCGCACGAACAGCTTCTTCGAGGGGCAGGAACTGGCCGCCACGGGGTTGCCTTCGCCCGCCGAGCTGGAGCTTCTCGAACCTCTGCGCGACAAGATCCCGCCGGAAGTGTTCACTGAGGTATTCAAGAGCCCGGTGAACAAGGATCCGACCGACTTCCGAACCAACTTGCGTCAGGCTGCGCGCCTTCTCAAGGAGGCGGGTTACAACGTCGTCAACAACAAGCTGGTGAACGCGCAGGGCCAGCCCTTCACGGTCGAATTCCTCATCGAATCCGAGGCGTTCCAGCGCATCATCCTGCCTTACGTCGAAAACCTGCGGCGGCTCGGCATTGATGCTAATGTGCGCATGGTGGACTCCACCGAGATGAAGCGCCGCGAAGACACGTTCGATTTCGACATCATCGTGGGCGTCTTCGCGCAGTCGGAATCGCCGGGTAACGAGCAGCGCGAATTCTGGAGTTCGGCCGCCGCCGACCAGACCGGCAGCCGCAATGTGATCGGCATCAAGAGCCCTGCCGTCGACACGCTCGTCGACAAGATCATCTTCGCGCCGAACCGCGATGCGCTCGTCACGGCCTGCCGCGCGCTCGACCGCGTTCTGCTATGGAGCGCGTTCGTCGTGCCGCAATGGCACTCGGCGACGTCCCGCATCGCTTACTGGAACAAGTTCGGGTCGCCCGATCCGCTGCCGAAGCTCACGGTCGGCTTCCCGGATGTCTGGTGGTTCGACGCTGAACTCGCCGCAAAGAACGGGTTGAAATGAGGACTTACGAGGCCGCTGGACTGCCGAAGGCATGGCGCGGAAGCGCATTCGTCGCCGCATTCTTTTCGATGGCCATGCTCGTCCTCGCGGGAGGTGCCTTTGCGGCAGAACGCACGCACGGCCTTTCCTCCTTCGGCACGCTGAAATACCCCGCCGATTTCAAGCACTTCGATTATGTGAACCCGGACGCCCCGAAGGGCGGACGGCTCGCGACGATGCCGACGAGTTCCATAAACACGTTCAACCACTTCAACGCTTATATCCTGCGCGGCGATGCGGCGGAAGGCGTCAGCCTCCTGTTCGACTCGCTGATGGCGCGCGCGATGGACGAGCCGGACGCTGTGTATGGCCTCGTCGCGCATGCAGCCGAAGTGGCGGACGACAAGCTGTCGGCGACGTTCTACCTTCGCCCCGAGGCGCGGTTCAGCGACGGCAGCGCGCTCACCGCCGAAGACGTGGTCTTCACGCTCGACAAGCTCAAGAAGGACGGGCATCCGCGCTATCAGATGTTGCTGCGCGATGTGGTGAGCGCGACGGCGGTCGACCCGCAGACGGTGCGCTATACCTTCAAGGGCGAAAACCTGCGCGATCTGCCGCTGACGGTGGCGCAGTTGCCGATCTTCTCAAAGGCGTTCTACACCGCGAACGACTTCCTGAAAGAAAGCCTCGACCCGCCGCTCGGCTCCGGCCCCTATCAGGTGGGCGAGTTCCGGCAGGGCACGTTTGTCAGCTACAACCGGCGCAAGGATTATTGGGCAGCCGAACTGCCGGTCAATCGCGGGCGGTACAATTTCGATACGATCCGCTTTGAATATTATCGCGACCGCGCCGTGGGCCTCGAAGCCTTCAAGGCGCGCGCCTACGACCTGCGCGAGGAATTCACCTCGAAAAGCTGGGCGACGGAATATGACGTGCC
>NZ_JASGFR010000038.1:0-33599 GCF_047605405.1 Rhodomicrobium sp.
CGGCGATCGCCTATATCTTCATCGGCATCTTTACCGCCACGACCTATGTGCTGGGCGGCTTATCGCGGGAGCAGGTCTGCACCTACATGTGCCCGTGGCCCCGCATTCAGGGCGCGATGTTCGACGCGGACTCGCTCCTCGTCACCTATCGCGGCTTTCGTGGAGAGCCGCGCGGCCCGCACAAGAAGGGCGACACCTGGGAAGGGAGAGGCGATTGCATCGACTGCAATCAATGCGTGGTGGCGTGTCCTGCGGGCATCGACATCCGCAACGGCGCGCAGCTCGAATGCATCCAGTGCGCGCTTTGCATCGACGCCTGCGACGAGATCATGACCAAGGTCGGTCGCCCGACCAAGCTCATCGCCTACGACACCTACCGCAACCTTGAGGCGGAGGCGCACGGCAAACGCGCACCGATCCGCCTGATCCGCCCGCGCACGATCCTTTACGCCGGTCTGACCGCGCTCGTGGGTGGGCTGATGCTGTTCGGCCTGTCTCAGAAGACGATCTTCGAGATGAACGTCGTGCCGGATCGCAATCCGCTCTTCGTGCAACTCAGCGACGGCAGCATCCGCAACGGCTATGAGATACGCCTGCTCAACAAGCGGCGCGAAACGCGCAGCTTCGTGCTCTCCGTCAGCGTGCCGGAAGCGAAGATCAACGTCGTCGGCATCGACGGCGAAAACCCGCCGATCACGGTTGCACCCGACGATTTGCGTTCGATCAAGGTCTATGTGAGCGTGCCACGGGAAAAAGCCGCCACGCTGGGCGCGACGACGCCCGTAACCATTACCGCTCGTGACAGGGACGACGGGACCGAAACCGCTCGCGAGACGACATTCAAGGGGCCGGGACGATGAGCACAACGACGACGAGCGAACGCGGCGGCCTCAAGGGCAAGCACGTCCTCCTTATCCTTCTCGGGTTCTTCGGGGTGATGTCCGCGGCGAACGCCATCTTCGTCTATATGGCGATCTCGACGAAGCCGGGCGAGGCCACGGGCGCGAGCTACGAAGCGGGCTTGCGCTATAATCAGACGCTGGCCGAGGCGAAGGCGCAGGCCGCTCTCGGCTGGCATCACAAGGTCGAGTTGCGCGGCGAGCGCCTTCTCGTCACCATGACAGACGCGAGCGGCGCCCCCGTCGCGGGGCTTGCCATCTCCGGCCATGTCGAGCGCCCGGCATCGAGCGAAAAGAGCCACGGCGCTTCCTTCAAGGAGATCGACGCCGGACTCTACGAAGCGAACCTCAAGCACGTTGATACGGGCAAATGGATCCTGGCGTTCGACGCCGAAAAGTCGCGAGCAGGCGGCACGCCCGCAATCTACCGCGTGAAGGAAAGACTATGGCTCGAACCATCGCAGCAGACGCACTAGGCGTCGAGTTCAAGAACGCGCAGCCGGAGGCGGCTTCATCGCCCGAGACCATCCGCGCGCCTTCGGCCTCCCGCACGATCACGCTCGCGGTGGAAGACATGCATTGCGGCGGCTGCATGCGGAAGGTCGAGACCGCGCTTCTCGGCGTCCCCGGCGTGGCCGCAGCCCGCGCCAACCTTTCGGCACGCCGGGCAACCGTAATCTTCGACCGGGGCGCGGGCGCGGTCGCCCCCCTCGTCGACGCGCTGGATAAGGCAGGCTTCAAGGCCGCCGAACTCGCCCCCGAAACAGTCGACAACGAAAAGAACAATCCCGCGCGCCCCCTCCTCGCGCGGCTGGCGGTGGCAGGTTTCGCCGCCGCCAACATCATGCTGCTCTCCGTGTCGGTGTGGTCCGGCAAGGGAGGCGGCGCAGACGATCCGACGCACGCGCTGTTTCATTGGCTCTCGGCCGTGATCGCGCTGCCGGTGGTGGCCTATGCGGGCCAGCCGTTCTTCAGTTCGGCCTGGGGTGTGCTCAAGCGCGGCCGCGTGAACATGGACGTGCCGATCTCGCTTGCGATCTGGCTGTCCGCCATCATGAGCCTCTACCAGACGTTCCGGGGCACAGATCAGGTCTATTTCGACGCCTGCGTCACGCTGCTGTTCTTCCTGCTTATCGGCCGCTACCTCGATCAGCGCGTGCGCATCAAGGCGCGCGGCGCGGCGGAAAATCTGATCGGCCTTCAGTCCCGATGGGCGCATGTCATCGCGCAGGACGGCACCGTCGAGCGGCTGCCTTCGCGGCTTGTCGAGCCGGGCATGCGCATCGCGGTTGCAGCGGGCGAGCGGTTCCCCGCCGATGGCGTGATCGCAAGCGGCACGACGACGGTCGACGAAAGCCTCATCACGGGCGAGACGACGCCGCGCACGGCGGCCGTCGACGCGGTCGTTTATGCCGGCTCCGTCAATCTCGGCGGGCCGGTGGAGATGGAGGCACGCGCCGCCGAAAGCGACACGCTCCTTGCGCAGATCGGTCGGCTCATGGCGACGGCGGAGCAGGCGCGCGGGCGTTATGTGCGCCTCGCCGACCGCGCCGCACGGTTCTATGCGCCGATGGTGCACAGCCTCGCGCTGGCTTCGTTCATCGGCTGGATGATCGCGGGCGCGGGCTGGGAACACTCGCTAACCATCGCGATTGCGGTGCTCATCATCACCTGTCCCTGCGCGCTCGCGCTTGCGGTGCCCGCCGTTCAGGTGGCGGCGTCCGCGCGCCTCTTCGACAAAGGCATTCTGCTGAAGGCGCCGGACGGCCTCGAACGGCTCGCCGAAACCGATGTGGCCGTGTTCGACAAGACCGGCACGCTGACGGCGGGCATTCCCTCGCTCGCCAACGGCGATGCAATCGACGACGCAACGCTCAAGGCCGCATCTGCGCTCGCCGCCGCAAGCCGTCATCCTTACGCGCAAGCCGTGGCGCAGGCCGCGAAAGCCCGCTTCGGCGCGATATCGGCGGCCAGCGGCGTGGAAGAAAAGCCGGGCTTCGGGCTGCGTTGGGCGACCGATGGCGGCGAGGAACGGCTCGGCTCGGCCGCCTGGTGCGGCGTGGACGACGCGCAAGCGTCATCGGCATCGCTCTGGTATACGCGGCCCGGCGCTGCGCCCGTGGCCTTCCGCTTCGAGGACAAACTGCGCGAGGACGCCGCCGCTACGGTGGATGCGCTCACCCGCGCGGGCTATCGCGTGGAGCTTTTGTCCGGCGACCGCATCGAAGCCGTCGCCTCCGCAGCCTCTGCCGCGCACATCGCGGAGTGGCGCGCAGGGCTGAAGCCCGACGAAAAGATTGCGCGTCTCGACAAGCTGAAGGCTGAGGGGCATCGCGTGCTCATGGTCGGCGACGGGCTGAACGACGCGCCCGCACTCGCCGCCGCGCACGCCTCCGCCTCGCCATCGAGCGCAGCCGACATCAGCCAGACGGCCTCTGACGCCGTGTTTCAAGGCGCGAAGCTCTCGCCGGTTGTCGAACTGCTCGCCACGGCGAAGAAGGCGCGGCGCATGTCGTTCCAGAACTTCGCCATCGCCTTCGGCTACAATATCGTGTTCGTGCCGCTGGCCATCGCGGGTTTCGTGAACCCGCTCGTCGCAGCCATTGCAATGTCGACATCGTCCATCCTCGTCACGCTGAACGCGGTTCGGCTGCGTACCGCGAAACTGGAGATCAAGGCATGACATCGCTTGCGTGGCTGATCCCCATCGCCCTGTTTCTCGGCGCTCTTGGCCTTGGCGGGTTCATATGGGCGCTGAAGTCCGGCCAATATGAAGATCTCGACGGCGCGGCGTGGCGCGCGCTCGAAGACGATCCGCCGGAGAAGCCGCAGACGGGAGCCTGAGCGGGAAGGGCGTGCCGATCGCGGCCTGATCCGTTCTCGGCGCATGCGGCTGTGGATTGCGGCGCATTCCCGCAGCCTCGAACCCCGAATTGGCGCAAGCTTCGCGCAGGTGATTCTGAGGGGTACGCGGATGGGTCGGGCGAAGGCGGCAGCCAGGAACTTCACCGTGGATATGTGGTGGACCGGCCTCAACGATGTCGAGGTCGGCCTTTTCGTGCATTCCCGGCACCGCGCCAAGTCGCGGCAATTCACGGCGGACAGCGATGTGATCGGCGAGGTGCTCGAAGGCGGCGAACGCGCTGGCCTGATCACCTATCGAGAGGGCCTGTGGAAATCCGAGGAGCCGGGCGCGAAACGGGTCGTGCTGAAGCTCTTCACTCCGTCGATGACATGGCGCGGAAGCATCGACCTGCTGGTGGGGCGCAGCGTGCAGCTCTCGACGGGGGCGCGCGGCTTTCCGGTGACATCGTGGTCGCTCAACATCGATGGACACGACCAGATCGTGCAGGTGGAGCGTTCGGCGCGCAAATGGCCGGGCCTGCCGGAAGAATTCTCGTTCTTTCTGATCGAAGGCGGCGAAGCGCGGTTCTACAGGCTGCGGCAGGACTGGATCAATTTCGGCGGCGACTACACGCTCTATGACCAGACAGGCGCGCGGATCGGTCATCTGAACGGGCATGTGTTCCATATGGCCGGGCGGTGGGATGTGACGCTCGACGGCGCGCCTTCCACGCTTCTGGCGACGACGCTTCAACTCATATGCGGCATGCTGAAGTTCAACGGCGCGGCACGCCGCCATGTCGGACGCGTGGTGAGAGGTGTTCGGCAGGGCGCCATTTCGCTCGCGATCGACAAGCAGGAAGCCGACCTTTACCTGAATCCGAGGCGGCCGCGCTGATCGCGGGACGGGGCGGCGCGTTTCGCCCGGCCGCGATCACGGTTCCCGCTTTCGTCGCCGCCAGAAAGCGGAGAAGGTGCGCACGGGTCGTGGCGATGCACCCTTCCGTCGGCGCGAACGACTTGCGCGCGACGTGCATGAAAATGGCGCTGCCGCGCCTTTTGGAGCGGGGTGCGATATTGTAGTCGAGCACGGCGACGAGATCGTAAAGCGAATCGTTTCGCCAAAGCCGCTCGGCGCTCGCCGGATAAGGCATCGACACCCTGCGGTTGTAGTTGCGGTCTGTCGCCGCATCGCACCAGCCGTAAGCGGTCGAATTGGCGCGAACCGGCACTCCGGCGAGCGGCCGGCGCAGTCTGTCGGGTCGATAATACACCGTCAAGATCCGCCATCGGCCCAACGGCGTCGCGCCGTCGCCCTCACGCTTCGTGGAGCGAATACCAGACTTCCCAAGCGCCACGGAAAACTGTAAATGACCGTATGTCATAATCCCCGACGTAGCGGCGTCCGATAGTGTCAGGACGCGCGCCAATGTGCGTTTTCGCGTTTTCCGGCGGGGCTTTTGCTGTACATTCGCCATAGGCACCCAAGTCACCCGTTGCGTCGGCCAGTACCGTCGTCTAATTCAAACAGCGCGATCTTCCGCCCGGAGTTTAAAATGAGCAACACGCGCAATATCCTGGTTGTCGACGATGATCAAGACCTTGCGCTGTCGTTGATCGAGCAACTGGCGCTTCATGAAGAGTTCAATCCGCAGGTCGTGCACAGCGCCGCGCAAGCTTTCACAGCGGTCAAGGGCCAGCATACGGATCTCGTGATCCTCGACGTTGGGTTGCCCGATATGGACGGCCGCGAGGCCTGCCGCATCCTTCGCAAGAACGGATTCAAAAATCCGATCATCATGCTGACCGGGCATGACACCGATTCGGACACGATTCTCGGCCTCGAGTCCGGCGCGAACGACTATATCACCAAGCCTTTCCGCTTCGCGGTGCTTCTGGCCCGCATCCGCGCGCAGCTTCGCCAGCATGAGCATAGCGAGGAAGCGGTGTTCACCATCGGCGAATATACCTTCCGCCCGTCGGCGAAACTGCTCGTCGACAAGAAGGGGGCGAAGGTGCGGCTGACCGAAAAGGAAACGTCTATCCTCAAGTATCTGTACCGCGCGGGCGAAAAGGTCATCTCGCGCGATGTGCTCCTGCATGAAGTCTGGGGCTACAACGCGGGCGTCACCACGCACACGCTGGAGACCCACATCTACCGGCTTCGCCAGAAGATTGAAAAAGACCCGTCGCGGGCCGAACTGCTGATCACCGAGGCAGGCGGCTACAAGCTTGTGCCGTAAGGCGCGGCCCCTCGATAGAGAAGACCCCTGTTTCGCGCCGCACGGCGAAGGGCTTCTGCATCAAAAACAACCTTGAGTTGCATAACCGAATCGCGCAAAGTCCGAACCCGTTCGTATGGGTTGAAGGAGTTCGGCCACTCAAGCGATAGGTTCCTCAGCAATGCTCGATTCCAATGTCGAGCTTCTTCGAGCACTGCCGATTTTCAAAGGCCTTGAGGAGAAGCAACTCACCGCGATTCTGGAAGCCGGGAAGAAGGTGTATTTCGAGCCCGGGCAGCTTCTGACAAGGAAAGACGGCGCGGGAGACTGCGCGTACCTTGTTCTGTCCGGTTCAGTGCGTTGCGCGGGGTTTCCGGGGATGGGCCAGAGCGAGCCGATCGGGCCGGGCGCCTTGGTGGGCGAGATGGCGATGCTTGTGGAAACCGTCTATCCGCTCACCGTCGAGGCTTCGGAACGCGTGCGCGCGCTTGCATTGCGGCGCAGCCGGCTGACGCGCGTCATGCAGCGCGACCCGGGCATTGCGCGCCAATTGGCCGACAATCTCCTTCTCAGACTGCGATCTTTCGCGAAGGATCTGCGAGATTTCGAACTGCTGCTCGAAAAGAAGGACAGTGCTGCGCCTCTGCCGGGACCGGCGACGGTCGAAGCGGAGACGCAAACCGACGCTTTCAATAAAAGCGACCCGCGCCAACCCACACGTCGATTTGGCGGAGAGAAGTAGGGTTTCGTTAATATCGTTGCGAACCGACGCGAATCAAACAAAACTCTACCTCGGTAGTTGTAAACGTGTAGGAGAGTTGGCCGAATCAAAGAAACGGGTGGTTCTATGCTCGACCATAAAATCGAGCTTTTACAGCAGGTTCCCCTCTTCAGTGGGCTTTCTGAAGAGCTTCTTGAAGCGATTGCGGCTGTCGGCCAGAAGACATTCTTCGAGGCTGGCGCCGAGCTTATTACCGAAGGCCAGACCGGCAGCACCGCTTACCTGATCATGACCGGAAAGGCTGGTTGCCCTCGCATTGAGGGTGGCGAGCTTTACGTCGAGGATCTGTGGCCCGGCACGCTTGTCGGCGAACTCGGCATGCTGGTGGAAACCGTTCATAGCGTGACCGTGACGGCGCAGGAGCGTCTGCGGGCGCTGGCATTCTCCCGCGATGCTTTCCGCGCGACCATGGAGCAGCACCCCGAACTGGCGCAGCACATTTCCGAAAAGCTGCTCGTTCGCCTGCACGGACTTGCGGCTGATATCCGGCGCGTGGACAGCAGACTTGCCGAAGTCGAGAAAGCCGAAAAGGCTGCGTGACGCTCTTGATCGCGTCGCGCTACTCGGTCAGATGGAGCGCGATGGCGGTTTCGAGGGCGCCCGCGTCACGATGCGTTAATGCAAGGGCCGATAGCGTGGTTCGCCCATCCGCACGCGCAGCGTCTCGTCCGCTTAGCGCAAGATCTTGCGGCGATGATGCAGCAGATGTACCGCAAGAAAGGCGAGACCTGCGCCGCCAGCGATGGCATGCACGCGGCGATTGAAACCGAGCGCCGCCACGGTCAAGCCCGTGGTCGCCAGCATGCCGATCTTGGCGGCACGATTGATGTCCCGGCTGACCGCGGGAACCGCCCAGCGGCTGGCGCCGCGAGCTTCGATCCCGCTATCGTCGTTGACACCTTGATTCCCGTCGCGCTGTGGCACGGTTGACGCCTCTTCCTCACCGAGCAGCGGGGAAAGCCGCGCCAGCAACGATGAAGGCGGCAACCGGACGGGATCGTAAAACACCAGCAGGCTGCCCACCCTCGGGTTGGGTTCGAGGCGTTCCACGCCCTCTATCGCTCCGACCGCCCGCACCAGGGCATCGAGCGCGGACTTGGCGCGCCATCGGGGGGAGCGCAGACGCAAGCGACCAGGACAGTGGGAGGCGAGAACGAAACTGGGCACGGCTGGTCCTGCGAGAGAAGTGATCACATGCGGGCTTAAAACAAGCTATCGGGGCCGGTATGGCCGGTCAAGGCTACGGTGCTGTTCAGAAGGCCAGGCCGGACCGACCGCTTGCGGCCGATGGCCGATTACCGGGACGGAATGACTTCGACCAGCAGCTTGATCGCCGGCGCGCCGGAGGCAGCCGCCACGCTCGCAAGTGTCTCGGCGGTCGAAGCCACTTTATAACCGCGCTGGGCGAGGCTCGCCTTCAAAGCATCGGGCGTTGTCTTCAGCACGGGGGCGAGAGTGTCGAGCGGTGTCTGCATCATCAGCATGACGGCGGCTCGCGGCGAACCGGTCGGGCCCTTCATCGCTGCGGGAATTATGAAGGCCGCGGCGGCGGCGAGCGAGAGCACGAGCGGAATGACCATCGCGCCGCGCCGGAAATAGCCCTTCATCGCGCCCCAGTGCCGCGAAACATGCAACAGAAACGGCACGAGCAACAGCAGGCTCAGCCATTCGTGCATGCTGTGAAAAAGGTTTGAGCCCAGGTGAAAGAATAACGCCACACCCGAAATCGCGGACACCGCGAAAAGGCCAAACGTGAAAGGCGTCGTCACGCGCCCGAGAAAACCATTCATGTCATGTTCCTTCAGCCGAAGCTGCCCCTCCGAGGAGGCGCTTTGCGGTTTATTCATTCGATCCGACCGGGCGAGTTGTGGAAAGAAGCCCGCCGTCCTGAAGCTTGAACACGGCGGCGGCGTGAAAACCTGCGCAGCTTTTTGCGGCTGTTTCCTTCGATCGGTACGCCGCGCCCGCGCGCACGGTCATTGCGCAGGATCTTTGCGCTTGCCGTGTCCAAGATGGTAAGCAGGCACCAATGCGGGCCTTGCGCGACGAGGCGGAGGGGACCGCGTGTCTACCGGGGCAGTTGCATGGATGAAGCAAGAAACGCGCGCGAGGCCATTTGTGGTGTCGCCTCCCCATAAAGACGCGCACCCGGACAGAGCGGAAGTCCGTCGCGCCGCCGAGACCGAAGATGCACATGACGATGCATGCGACAACACCCTGATGCGAAGAGTGGCGCAGGGCGACGAGGCCGCTTTCCGTCGCCTTGCTGCCCGCCATGCCGTTCGGATGCTCGCGCTGGCGCGGCGCATGCTCGCGAACCCCGCCGATGCCGAAGAGATCACGCAGGAGGCGATGCTCCGCGTGTGGTTGAATGCGCCGCGCTGGCGCGCCGAGGCCGCTTTCAAGACGTGGCTTTATCGCGTGGTCGTCAATCTTTGCCTCAACAGGCAGCGGCAGAGAAGTTTCGCTCCGCTCGACGACGCGGCGGAGATACCGGACCCGCAGCCTTCGGCGGATGCGAACCTTGAAAGGCAGGAAGCCGATGCCACAATGGCGCGCGCGATTGCCGATCTGCCGGACCGACAGCGCGCCGCTATCGTGCTGACCTATTACGAAGACCTGAGCAATGCCGAGGCCGCTGCCGTGCTGGAGACGACGGTCTCAAGCGTGGAAGCGCTCCTCGTGCGTGCCAAGCGAACGCTGCGCGCCGTGCTTCGCGCGCAACATGATGACCTCACGTCAGGGAGCCGCCCATGATCCGCGCCCGTTTTCAGGATCTCCTCGATAGTCACGGCAGCGATCTTTCCGGGTGGCCCGACACGGAACGAGGCGCCGCCGAGCGTCTCGTCGCCAGCGATGCGGAAGCGGCGGCTGCTCTGGCGGAAGCGCGCCGTCTCGACGGGCTCATCCGCGCAGGTCTCGCTGCCTCGCCATCCGAGACCGAAGGCGAGGTTATCGCTGCGCGGCTTCTCGCAGCGCTGCCCGACCCTCTCCCTGCTCAGATGCCCCCTTCAGCCGGGGCTTACGCCATCAGGCCGGCGGCGGCGCGACGGCGCGACGAACCGGAAAGCCAGGCGCGCAACCGGCTTTTCTCACGCCCTGTTCTGCCTGGAGCTGCCGCGCTTTCGCTTGCGGCAGCCTGCGGCATCGCGCTCGGCATCTTCTGGGCGCAGAAGATCACGCAGGACGAACAGACCACCGACACCATCGCCGCAATCTTTCAGTCCGAAACCGCGATTGGAACCTTCTGATGAGCGCGCAAGACACCATAGCCGCAGAGAACAGGCCGCGTCGCCGACTGCTTTTCTGGTCGCTCGCCCTGAACATCTTTTTCATCTGCTGCGCAGCGGCGTTTTCGCTCACCGCATTGCTCAAACCGGCCTTTCACGGCGGCAGGGGTGGCCCGGCCGTTCAGTTCGAGAGGCTGGCGGCGCAGCTTCCGGCACAAGATGCCGATCGCCTCAAGGCCGCGTACGCCGAGCGCGGCAGCGAGGTTGACGAGACGCATGCCGCCGCTCACCGGGCGCGAGACGCGCTGCGCCTCGCTCTGCGCGCCGATCCCTATGATGGCGATGCAACACGGAAGGCCATGGCGGACGCACGGGACGCGCGTCGTCGGCTGGAGACGGCGATTGAGGAGATTATTGCCTCGGCCGCGCTCAACATGTCGCTCGAAGGGCGTGCAAAGCTCGCGGATTGGAGGGCCGAGCCACCGCGCAGATAATGCGACACGCAAACATGGCCCCGGCCCGTGAAAAGACATTCCGCTCCGGCAAGCTGAAGCCTGAGAATCACCGCGTTTCGACGCGGAGCCTTTGCAGCAAATCCCTTATGGGATAATGCGCCCACGCTTTCGTCACGAAGTCGCGGTGATCGGTGCCCGGTTCGGTGGAGATGAACGTCACGCTTCCGCTGCGAAGCGGACCTTTCAGCTTGGTGTTCAGCGCCACGTCCTTGCCCTTCAGAATGTCGGCAAGCTCCGTGTTGCGCGCCCGCGTGGACGACGCGTAAGCGCTGAGGAAAAATGCCTTTTCGCGCGATGAAATCCAGTTCGCGAAGGTGTCAGTCTCGCCGTAAAGCGCGTCGAGCAGCACCACGCCGCGCAAGCGCTCGTCCGCGCCGCCGTGACGGATGCAGGAAGCCGCCGTTGCGTAACCGCCGCTATAGGCGACGATCACAATCGGCATGCGGTCGAAATAGCCCTTGGAGCGCGGATCGCCATGCAGCTTCGCGAGTTCGTCGCTTGCCTCGTCGAGGAAGCGGCGAAGGCCGCCGGGCTCCCAAAGCTTGCCCGCGCTCGAATCCGCCGCATCGGACGCGAGTTGCGGCGCGACGAGCACCGCATTGACGCCCGCCTCGGACACCTGCTCCGGCACGCGCTGCCGCTGGATCACGTCGCGCTGCAAGGTGGCGCCATGCCCGTGCAGGAACAGCACCATAAGCGCCGGGCGCCGGAGGTCGAAACCGCGGGGTATATGAAGCAAGGTGCGGCTATCGCTGTAGGTCTTGTCTTCCCAGTATACCGCCCCGCTCGACGTGCCGTGGCCGCGCCTGCCGCCGTCGTTCACATTGAGGAACGGGTGTCCGGTCATCGGATTGACGCCGCGATAGGGAAATGGCGCGTTTTGCAGGGGCACGAGCTTCGTGCGCGTCTGCCTGAGCGGCAGGAGCGGCGGTTCGGCTTTGATCGGCGAGCCTTTCTTCACCATCTTGACCGGCACGAGAAGCGAGGGAGCCTGTGCCTCGACCGGCATCGAAACCGCCATCATCGCAGGCATCTCGGCGGGAGCGCGCCTTTCGGCCGGCCGCTGTCCGGCGGACGCCGAGGCCAGGGCGATGGCAGACGGGGCCGTCGCGGCTTTCGGATTTTGCTGTTTGAGAACGCCCTGCTTGGCGGATCGGTTCAGGCGGTCGCCCGCGTCCGAGCTCGTCGCCGCCAGCCCCGATGGGGGAAGCTCCATGCTCAGGGCCGACGCATCCGGGGTCTTCGCGAAGTCGACGGCGTCCGTTTCGGACCGGCAGCCAGCGGCCGCAAGGGCGAGGGCTGCGACAATCGGGAAACGCAGCCTCGAAAAAAACTCAACGGATACTCTCGACAGGACGGACACGGATACTCGCACGCTACCAACAAACATATTCGGCGGCCTGCACTCGCCACACGTGCGGAACGGGATAACCCGCAATCGTGACCATATCATGGGCCGCTTCCCGAGCTTAGCCGAAAGGACTTTCTAAATGCCTTTCCCGCTAGAGTACAATCCGCTTGAACGCACAGCCCAAGTTGCCACGGCGCAACTACCGGAGTGTTAACCTTACCGGTGGAATTGTTGAAATCGTCTTTAATTGATATGAGCTGGGTATGAGTGATGCATCGGTTCACGCGCAGGATACTGGCGCGCCTTCGTCCGGGGGCAAATTCGGGTCGGTGGACCTGCCCAAGGTATCCATTGTAACGGCAACTGCGCTCGCAGTCGCCGACATGATCGGCACGGGCGTCTTCACGAGCCTCGGCTTCCAGGTCCGCGATATCCCTTCAGGCTTCTCGCTGCTCATGCTGTGGGTCGTCGGCGGCCTTGTGGCGCTTTGCGGTGCATTGTCATATGCAGAGCTTGCCGCAGCCTTTCCGCGCTCCGGCGGCGAATACAATTTCCTGTCGCGCACGTTCCGCCCCGCCGTCGGCTTCATGGCCGGATGGATTTCCGCCACCGTCGGCTTCGCCGCACCGGTTGCGC
Organism: Rhodomicrobium sp.; assembly: GCF_047605405.1. Taxonomy (NCBI): domain Bacteria; kingdom Pseudomonadati; phylum Pseudomonadota; class Alphaproteobacteria; order Hyphomicrobiales; family Hyphomicrobiaceae; genus Rhodomicrobium; species Rhodomicrobium sp. Next base: position 12,479 of record NZ_JASGFR010000038.1, read on the forward strand.
TCGCGGCCATGGCGTTCGGCCAGTATTTCGCGGGTGTTTTCCCCGGCGCGCCGGTCCTGACGCTTGGCGTCGTTCTGGTGATCACCGTATCGATCGTGCATCTGATGGGCGTGAGGACGGGAAGCGTGCTTCAGAACATATCGACCTTCATCAAGCTCGGCCTCATCGTCGGCTTCATCGCGGCCGGCTTCATATGGGGCAAGCCACAGCCCATTTCCTTCGCGCCGTCCGGGGCCGATTTGGGGTATCTGACGAGCGCGCCCTTCGCCATCAGCCTCGTTTTCGTTCTCTATGCCTATTCGGGCTGGAATGCCGCAACTTACATCTCGAGCGAGATCAAGGAGCCGGAAAAGACCCTTCCGCGCGCGCTTCTTTATGGGGTGCTGATCGTGACCGCGCTCTACGTCGCCCTCAACGCCGTGTTCCTCTACACGACGCCGATCGGCGAACTCGCCGGCCAGATCGAAGTCGGCTTGATCGCCGGGCGGCACATCTTCGGCGAAACGGGAGGCCAGATCGTCGCCGCGCTCATCTGCCTGGGACTGATCTCGGCGGTCAGCGCCATGACGTGGATCGGGCCACGCGTGGCGCAGGCCATGGGCGAGGACAATCCGATGCTCGCCGTGTTCGCGAAAACGTCGAGCAATGGCGTGCCGGTCAATGCCATCGTGTTCCAGCTTGTCGTCGCGGCGGCGCTGCTGTTGACGCAGAGTTTCGAGACGGTGCTCGAATTCATCCAGTTCGCGCTCACGCTCTGCTCTTTCCTGACAGTCCTCGGCGTCATCGTGCTGCGCATTCGCCGCCCGGACCTGCCGCGTCCCTACAAGGCCTGGGCCTATCCTCTGACGCCCGTCTTCTTCCTCGGGGTGACGGGGTTCGTGCTTGTCCACCTTCTCATCGAGCGGCCCGGACAGTCGCTCGCGAGCCTCGGTCTCATGATCACGGGGCTTCTTCTCTACGCAGTTTCGGCAAAGTTCAGCGCGGCTCTCAGCAAGGGAATAGCTTGACCATGATATTCCGTTTCCCCGTCAGATCCTTCATCGCCGGCATTGCATTGTTGACGGCCCTGCCCGGCGCTCTCATGGCCGCCGACGGTCAGGCGCAGACCGATATCGCGCGCGTGCTCGCCGGTATCCAGCCGTCGGAAAATTCGCCGCTTCAGGTCGTGGCGAAGGATGCCGCGTTCAAGAAACATCAGGCTTTCATGGACACGAGCTGGAAACAGCTCGAAGACAAGCAGCTCTCGAAGGTGCGCGGCTGGTCTTCCGATAACGTGAAGCAGCAGGAGCCGACACTCTATTACCTGTTCTCCGGCCCCGACTATCTTTACGCCAATGCGTTTTTTCCGAAGGCAAAGACCATCATCATGGCGGGGCTTGAGCCCTCGGGTTCGATCCCGGAGCTTTCCGACCTGACCGTCAGGACGGCGAATAACGAACTGAACGGCACCCGCGCCGCGCTCGGCAACCTCCTGAAGCACAGCTACTTCATCACGAGCGAGATGGGCCATCAGCTTTCGCGCCGCAAGCTGTCGGGTACGCTGCCGATCATCTATGTATTCGCCGCCCGCTCCGGCAAGGAGATCAAGGATGTGAGCCTTGTCGCGCTCGACCGCGAAGGCAAGCTGCACGCGGCCGACGAACCGGGCATAGACTCCGCCGCCAAGGGCGCGAAGATCGTGCTCGCGGGCGCGGATGGCGAAGAGCAGACGATCTACTATTTCAAGACCGACCTTTCCAACAAGGGTGTGCAGGCAAGCGGCTTCCTGAAATTTCTCGAAGGCTACGGCCAGGGCGACGCCTTCATCAAAAGCGCGTCCTACCTGCTGCATAATCCCGGCTTCTCCGACGTGCGCGACTTTCTCCTGAAGCATTCGGCAGCGCTCGTGCAGGACGACACCGGCATCCCGGTGAAGTATCTCGACGCAAACTGGCAGCTTCAGCCGTTCGGCACCTACCTGGCGCCCATCGCGCAGTTCCGCCACGCGCAGCAGCCGAAGCTCGTCGACCTTTTCAAGAAGGGAAGCAAGGGACCGCTCGGCTTCACGGTCGGCTATCGCTGGGGCAAGCCGTCGAACCTGTTGCTGGCGGTAAAGGCGCCGCCGCGCTCCTGAGCGGCGTGCGGCGGCGGAACGCCCCCACATCGAACTGTCTTCAAGGCGACGCCGCCTCTTCCGGGGCGGCGTTTTTTTATTCGCCTTTCGGTTTAGCTTGCGTCCCATGCGTTGCGCGAATGACTGTTATGCAATAATTTAGTTTCGTCGCAACGAGCGGAGCCAGAATGACGGCACGGCGATTTCGCAAGCTTCTGATCGCGAACCGCGGTGAGATCGCCTGCCGGGTCGTGCGCACGGCGCGCGCGATGGGGTATCGCACGGTGGCCGTGTTCTCCGATGCGGACGCCGACGCCCTGCACACCCGCGCTGCCGACGAAGCCGTTCGCATCGGCCCGCCGCCACCGCGCGAAAGCTACCTCGACATCGACCGCATCCTCGACGCCGCGACGAAGACCGGCGCAGGCGCCATCCATCCAGGCTACGGATTCCTTGCCGAAAACGCCGACTTCGCGGAGGCGTGCGAAGCGGCGGGGCTGGTGTTCGTCGGGCCGCCCACGCATGTCATCCGCTCCATGGGCGACAAGGCGGCGGCGAAAACCATCGCGGAGGCGGCGGGTCTGCCGTGCGTTCCGGGCTATCGCGGCGAGGATCAGGCCGATGGACGCCTCATCGCCGAGGCGGTCGCCATCGGTTTTCCTTTGCTGGTAAAGGCCGTCGCGGGAGGCGGCGGACGCGGCATCCGCGCGGTCCATGCGGCGGCGGAATTGCCGGACGCGCTTCAAGCGGCACGGCGGGAGGCGAAGGCCGCGTTCGGCGACGACCGGCTGATGCTGGAAAAGCTGATCGAGCACCCTCGCCATCTCGAAGTGCAAATCTTCGGCGACGATCACGGCAATGTCGTTCATCTCTTCGAGCGCGACTGCTCCACGCAGCGGCGGCGGCAGAAGATCGTCGAGGAGGCGCCGAGCCCCGTGCTCGCGCCCGCGCATCGCGAGCGGCTGACGGGCTATGCGGTCGCGCTGGCGAAAGCGGCAGGCTACCGCAACGCGGGCACGGTGGAGTTCATCGCAGACGCGGAGCTGAATTTCTATTTCCTCGAAATGAACGCGCGCCTCCAGGTGGAGCATCCCGTCACGGAAATGGTGACCGGCGTCGATCTTGTAGACTGGCAACTCAGGATCGCCGCCGGGGAGCCTCTGCCGCTCCGCCAGAGGGAAATCGCGATCCGCGGGCACGCCATCGAGGCGCGGCTTTGTGCCGAAGACCCTTATGACGGCTTTCGCCCGCAGACCGGCATGGTGGTCCACTTCGCGCCGCAGGAAGGCGGCTCCATTCGCTTCGATACCGGCGTCGAGACGGGGAGCGAGGTTTCGCCGTGGTACGATTCGATGGTGGCGAAGGCCATCGCGAAGGGACGAGATCGCACCGAAGCGGCGCGCAGGCTCGCCACGGCGCTGGAGGATGCCCCGCTGCTCGGCCTTCTCAACAACCGTGAATTCCTGATCGCGCTCCTGCGCAGCGAGGCGTTCGAGCGCGCGGAAATCGCCACGACGACGCTCGACGACTGGGCGCATTTGGCGGCGGGCGATGAAGCGTCGCCATTCGCGCAGGCTCGCCCCGCACCGTTGCACTGGGCGCTCGCCGCCGCGCTTCATGCCGAGGGCAGCGGCGGCGCGGGCGAATGGTTCTGGTCCGGCAGCGCCTTCGATTTTTCGCTCACCCTCACTTGCGGCGTCGAAACGAAGCGCCTCACCTATACGCGTCCGCGCTCCGGCCCGATGACGGTTGCGGTCGGCGGCGATCGGGTCGACATCGCGCTGATCGAGAATGCGCCGCCCCGTATCGTTTTCGAGGCGGACGGCGTCCGGCGGCGCGCAACGGCGGCATGGGGCAACGCAAAGCTTCATCTCGCCATCGCCGGCGCAGCCTTTGCCTTCGCGGAGCCGGACCACGCCCGAGCGGACGACGTGGCGGACGCGGGGCGCATCGCCGCTCCCGTCGCGGGCCTGCTCGTGAAGGTGCTGGCCCAACCGGGGCAGGCCGTGGCGGCGGGCGAGACGCTGGCGCTCATCGAAGCCATGAAGATGGAAACGCGCGTGACAGCGCTTGCGCCGGGCCGCATCGCGGCGGTGCATGCCGGCGCGGGCTCGCAGGTGGCAAGCGGCGCCCTGTTGTTTGAAATAGAAACGGAGGATGCGCCCGCAGATGTCCGATAAAGCCATCCTCACCTGCGCGCTGAACGGCGTGCTCACCGACCCGCGCCAGCATCCGATGATTCCGGTAACGCCGGAGCAGATGGCGGCCTCCGCCCGTGAAGCCTGGAACGCGGGCGCGGCTATCGTGCATATCCACTTCCGCGCGCAAGGCGAGGGCCTGGGCCACCTGCCGAGCTGGGAGCCGGCGGTCGCGGCGGCTGCCGTCGATGCGATCCGCGCGGCGTGCCCCGGCATCGTCGTCAACCAGACGACAGGCACGGTCGGCCCCGACATTTCCGGCCCGGTCGCCTGCATCAAGCGCACGCGGCCCGAAATCGCGGCCTGCAACGCGGGCAGCCTCAACTATCTCAAGCTCCGCTCTGACGGGCGCTGGGCGTGGCCGCCGCTGCTTTTCGACAACCCGGTGTCGAAGGTGCAGGGCTTCCTCGATGCCATGGCGGAAGCGGGCTCGCTGCCGGAGTTCGAATGCTTCGATGTCGGCATCGTGCGTTCGGTCGGCCTTTACGTCGAGAACGGTATGGCGAAGACCGCGCAGTACAACTTCGTGATGGGCGTCGCCTCGGGCATGCCGGTTGACGCCGACCTGCTCGCGCTGCTGCTGAAATATCGCCGCGACGGCGCGCTCTGGCAGACGACCCTCATCGGCCGCACCGAAATCTGGCCCGTTCATCAGCGCGCGGCGGAACTCGGGGGCATGCTGCGCACCGGCCTCGAAGACACATTCTACCTGCCGAACGGCGATAAGGCGAAAAGCAACGGCGCGCTGATCGAGGCGCTGGCCAAATGTGCCACGAGAGCGGGGCGCGAAATCGCCTCGCCCGAAGAAGCCAGAACAATGATGAGCCTGGGAGGATCGCATCATGAGGAGGCAGGAACCGGCGCCGCTTGAGGATGAGCCTTTCGTTTCTCCGCCCCGGCGCTTCCTCGAAACGGCGGCGCGGCGCGGCGATGCGCCCGCCTATTACGTGCGCGATGCGGAGAGCTGGACGCCGACGCCATGGAACATCTTCCGCGATGAGGTGCGTCGCGCGGCGCGGGCGCTGGTCGCGCTCGGCGTGAAGCCGGGCGATGCGGTCGGCATCATCGGCTACAATCGTCCCGAATGGGTCATAATGGACATCGCCGCCATGATGGTCGGGGCGAATGTCGCGGGCATCTACTTCACGGCGTCGGCGCAGGACGCGGCCTACATCATCGAGCATTCGGAATGTGCCGTCGTGCTTGCCGAGAAGGAGGAGCACTTCCGCCGCATCGCGAGCCAGCGGGAAGGATTGAGCCACCTTCGGCACGTGGTCATGATGCGCGGCGCGGACGCGCCGGACCCGCTGCAAATGACGTGGGACGCGTTCATGGCGAAGGGCGACGACCGTTTCGACGCGGAGGTCGAGCGGCGCTTGCAGGCGATCCAGCCGAAAGATATCGGCTGTCTGATCTACACCTCCGGCACGACCGGGCCGCCGAAGGCCGTGCAGATCAGCCACGACGCGCTCGCGAAGACGGCGGCGCTCGTGCTGAAGCTGTTCGACGTCACCGGCGGCGACCGCACGATTTCGTATCTGCCGCTCGCGCACATCGCCGAACGCATTCTCACGATCCATTTCCAGATCATGGTCGGCAATGCCGTCTACTTCGCGCGCGACGTTTCGAGCCTCGGCGAGCATCTGCCGGAGGTGCGGCCGGACTTCTTTTTCGGCGTGCCGCGCGTTTACGAGAAACTGGCCAGCGCCGTGCAAGGCAAGCTCGCGGCTGCAAGGGGACCGAAGGCGAAGATTGCGCGGTGGGCGCTTGGCGTCGGTCGGGAATGGCACCGCAAGGAACAAGCGGGCGAACCCATCGGCCTGAAAACCGCGCTGGCCAAAGCCGTGGCATCGCGGCTTTTCCATCGGAAGGCGAAGCGCCTCATCGGCCTCGACCGCGCGAAGCATCTCGGTGTCGGCGCCGCGCCGATCCCGGAGGAAACGCTGCGCTTCCTGACCGGCCTCGACTTACCCGTGCGCGAACTCTGGGGACTGTCGGAAAGCGCGGGCGTCGGCACCACGAACCTGAAGGGCGCGACAAAAATCGGATCGGTCGGCAAACCCTATCCCGGCCTCGATCTCAAGATCGACCGCGACGGCGAAATCCTCATACGCGGGCCGTACATGTTCACGGGCTACGCCAAAGACCCCGAAGCGACCGCGCTCACTTTCACGGAGGGATGGCTGCGCACCGGCGATCTCGGCCGCGTGGATCTGGACGGCTACGTTTACATTACGGGCCGGAAGAAGGACATCATCATCACATCCGGCGGCAAGAACGTCGCGCCCGCCAACCTTGAAATGGAACTCGTGGCGCTTCCGCTCGTCGAACATGCCATCGTTTGCGGCGAGCGGCGTCCCTATCTCGGCGCGCTGATCACGCTCGACAAGGCGGTTGCCGAGCGCTTCGCGAGCGAGCGCGGAATGGCCGACGGCCCGGCGCTGATGGAAGCAATCCGCGAGGAGATTCAGGAAGGCATTCACGCGATCAACGCGCGGCATTCCCGCGTGGAGAATATCCGCCGCTTCGCCATCGTGCCGGAGCCGCTGTCCATCGAGAACGGCGATCTCACGCCCACGCTCAAGGTGAAGAGGCAGGCTGTGATCACGCGGTTGACGCCAGTGGTGGACGGCCTCTATCGCGAAAACGAGAAGGTTTGAAAGCCCCCCGGTTCAACGGCCCAGCTAGCGGATGAGATTTTGCAGCGCATCGCCCCGCTCGCGCCTCTGTGCCCGGGCTGGCACCACGGAGGCGATCCATAGCCCTAGGACGAGCGCTGCGAAGAACACGGACACCTTGACCGTCGCCGTCGTCAGGATAACGATTGCCGGCCCGGGGCAGATGCCGGACAAGCCCCAGCCCACGCCGAAAATTGCCGCCCCGATGACGAGCGACAGCGTGATCGGGCGCTTGCGGTCCGGGATCGAAATAGGACCGCCGAGCGCCGCATTTCTGACGCGCCGCGCCAGTGCGAAGGCCGGGAGGGTGACGGCGATCGCGCCGACCATCACGAACGCGAGCGTCGGATCCCAGTTGCCCGCGACGTCGAGAAAACCGAGGACGCGGTTCGGATCGGTCATGCCCGAAATGACGAGGCCCGCGCCGAAGATGAAGCCGAAGATCGCTGACGTTATCGCGCGCATTCAAGCCCCCGCAGCGAGATGGCGAACGATGAAGACGGTGACTGCCGCCACGCCGATGAAAGTCAGTGTCGCCACGAGCGAGCGCGGCGACAGGTTCGAGATGCCTGAAACGCCATGGCCGCTCGTGCAGCCCGTGCCTAGCGCCGTGCCGAAACCCACAAGGACGCCCGAAATGGCGAGTGTCGTCACGCTGGCTGGAATGTCGCCGGTCGGACTGCCGACCGGGTTGATATCAAACGCGGACACATAGGGGGCAACGGCTGGGAGGGCGAACCCGGCCGCGATGAGGCCGAGGACGAAGGTCCACCGCCAGACGCCCGCCTCGCCTCTTATCGCGCCGCCGAGAATGCCGCTGATGCCTGCTACCCTGCCGTTGACGAGGAGCAGCCCAGCCGAGGCCGCCCCGATCAGGGCGCCCCCAATGAGTGCGTTCGATATCGATGCCATCTCGCTAATCCTTATAGCGCTTCGGTTCGTCGAATTTGTAGCCGATGGCGAAGCCGACCGAAACTTCGGAAAGCCGAATGTTCGCTTCGCCACCGCCGAACGCGGCGAGCGAGTTCCGCCCTTTCACCTCGGTTTCGGGCGCGTAGAACGCGTAGCCGCTATATTCCCACTTCTTCGACGCGGATTCCCAGGTGAAGCCAGCCGTGAAATGGCTTTGCACCGTCGCGGGCGCAAGGATGTTGAGGAAAGTTTCCTCTTCGCGGATCACCTGGTTCGTATAGGCATAGCCCGCGCGGAGCTGCAATTGCTGCGTCGCCTGCCAGTTTGCGCCGATGCGGAAAACGTTGGCGTCCTTCCAGTTGAAGCCTGGGCCGTCGCTGCTGCCTAGCGCCTTGCCGCTGAACAGCGTGGTGAGGCCTGCGTTACCGACCGCGTCGATGCTGCTGTAGTTGATGAACTGGTATTCGCCGGTGAGATCCACACGCGGTGTCAGCTTATAGGCAAAGCCCACGCCGAAATTCTGCGGGGCATTGAAGCTGCCCTGATCCGCGAGCAGCCCGCTGTAAGCCTTGAAATCCTGAAACGCCGTCTCGGAGGCATATGTCGCGCCGATGGTCAGGCGGTCTGATACATGGCCCTGATAGCCGATGCGCGCGCCGATGCCGAAAGCTTCGTCGGTGCCCTTATTCGTGAGCGATAAAGGCTCTGACGAGGAAGCGGCGAAGCCTGTCAGCCCTTTCGCGCTGAAGCGCTGATAGGCCAGGTTGACCGACACGCCGATGGAATGACCGGGCGCGATTTGATAGGCCGCCGTCGGTGAAATGAAGAACTGCTCGAAGCTGAAACCGGTTGTCTGGTTGCTGAAGAACGGGTTCTTCTTGTAGCTCGAACCGAGGCCGTTGCCGTAGGCGGCGATGCCGAGCGCGAGATCCGGCGTCACCTGCGTGACATAGCCGACCTGCGGGACGAGATAGTCCTGACGGGCGTTGCCGTCGTAATTGCCATTCAGACCGTAGCCATTCCCCGTGATCGTCGCGCTGCGGTCGGGGCGGAACCATTCGGCGCCGACATCGAACCGGTTGCCGAGGAACAGCGCGGAAGCCGGATTGCTCGCGATGGCAACCGCGTCCTTCGGATATGCGATGCTTGCGCCGCCGATACCTTCGGCCTGAATGCCGTAGCCGTTGAAGAAATAGCCCTCGGTCGCGGATGCCGGTGCGCTCAAGGCGACAGCGGCTGCAAACAGCGCCGGAATCGCGCCGCTCATTTTATTCTGAAAAGACATGCCCCAATTCCTCTCGTGTGCCCCAAGCGGGGAACCGCCGTTCTCCCAAGGACGCGAGAAGCCTTTGCCCGAGGCTTGATCGCCAGGCGGAACCCGGGTCGATACCGGTTCAAGATGACCGGCCCCGCCGGAATTTAAGCAGATCGGCCAAAGTTATTCCATCATGTCCATATATTTTATCAATAAAAAGAAGCGCTTTTTCACCTCTTGGCGCACGGCGCTGACAAAAACGCGCGAAGCAGTCCCGATGATGAAATCGGTGCCCCGGCATTCGCGGCGAAATGAAAAACCATCTCGACTTGCCTGCGTGCCCGGCGCTGCGGAACCTCACTTGGCCCATTTCGTACAAAAGGCCTTGGGCGGTTCACCGACGTGTAAGAAACGCGACAGCGCGTCGCGTGCCGAGACACCGCCAGTCCCGATTTTAGAAGCGTTCTGGCCTGTGGCACGGTCATTGCTTCACCGTTTTCAGAAAGCCGCTCGAACAGCGGCGCATCCGGGGCACGGGCCGCATCGGCCTTCACCCTCCATGCGGCGGGCCTTTACGAGGATCGATGATGTTTGACGCAGAACAGCTTGCAGACACCGGCGAAGGCCAGAACAAGCCGCTGAACGATTTGCTCCAGAAGATTGCCGCCAGCAAAGGGTGTGAGACGAAGGCCGGACCGGGGAAATCCGGTTGCGGCTCGACGGGTACTGAAAGCACGCTTCCGCCGGAAATCTGGGAAAAGGTCAAGAACCACCCCTGCTACAGCGAGCAGGCGCATCATCACTTTGCGCGCATGCATGTGGCGGTGGCTCCCGCCTGCAACATCCAGTGCAACTACTGTAACCGCAAATACGACTGCGCGAATGAATCTCGCCCGGGCGTGGTGAGCGAGCGGCTCACGCCCGAACAGGCCGCGAAGAAGGTGTTCGCTGTTGCCTCAACCATTCCGCAGATGACGGTGCTCGGCATCGCCGGGCCGGGCGATCCACTCGCCAACCCCGAGAAAACCTTCAAGACATTCGAACTCGTCGCGCAGACCGCACCCGACATCAAGCTGTGCGTCTCGACCAACGGCCTCATGCTGCCGAAGCTCGTCGACCGCATCTGCCAATACAACATCGATCACGTCACGATCACCATCAACATGGTCGATCCCGAAGTCGGCGCGAAGATCTATCCCTGGATCTTCTACGAGCACAAGCGCTACACCGGCGTTGAAGCGGCTCGCATCCTGTCGGAAAACCAGCTTCGCGGCCTTGAAATGCTGACCGAGCGCGGCATCCTCTGCAAGATCAACTCGGTGATGATCCCCGGCATCAACGACGAGCACCTCGTCGAGGTGAACAAGGCGGTGAAGGCGCGCGGCGCCTTCCTGCACAACATCATGCCGCTGATCTCCGCGCCCGAGCACGGCACCGTTTTCGGCCTGAACGGTCAGCGCGGCCCGACAGCGCAGGAGCTGAAGGCGTTGCAGGATGCGTGCGAAGGCGACATGAACATGATGCGGCACTGCCGTCAGTGCCGCGCCGACGCCGTGGGCCTCCTTGGCGAGGACCGCAGCGACGAGTTCACGACAGAGAAGGTCATGGCGATGGAAATCGACTACGATCTCGAAGCGCGCAAGGCGTATCAGGCGAAGGTGGAGGCGGAGCGCGACGCGACGCAGGCCGCGAAGGCGGACGAACTGGCGAAGCTCGCTGGCGAAAAGAGCGACATCGCCATCCAGATCGCGGTTGCGACAAAGGGTAACGGCCGCGTCAACGAACACTTCGGCCACGCGACTGAATTCCAGATCTACGAGGTTTCGACGGACGGCGCGAAGTTCATCGGTCATCGCCGCGTCGATCTTTACTGTCAGGGCGGTTTCGGCGACGACGACAAGCTCGAAACGGTGATCCGCGCGATCAACGACTGCACGGCTGTTTTCGTGGCCCGGATCGGCACCTGCCCGAAGGAAGGCTTGCTCAAGGCCGGCATCGATCCGGTCGATCGCTTCGCGCATGAGTACATCGAGCAATCTGCGCTTGCATACTTCAAAGAATATTTAGAAAAAGTCCAATCTGGCGAAATCGTGCACGCCGCGCGCGGCGATGCGGATATTCGGCAGGGTGCCTTCACCGCGGCCTAGCCGCCCCGACCCAGACCCATAGACAGGAGTTGAACCCTATGGCTTACAAGATCATCGCCTCCCAGTGCACCGCTTGTTCGGCCTGCGAAGCCGAGTGCCCGAATGCCGCCATCAGCGTGAAGAAGGGCGTCTACTTCATCGACCCGGCGGCTTGCACCGAATGCGTGGGCCACTTCGACGACGCGCAGTGCGCGGCGGTTTGCCCGGTCGAAGGCACGTGCGTTCCGGATCCGGCTCATCCCCGTTCTGCGTAAGGATTGAAGGTATGAACCTGACGGTTACTCCAGCAGCAGAAAAAGTGATCCGGCGATTTCTTCGCTTCGACGGCAAGCCCGGTAGCGGCTTCCGTCTCAAGGTGGCGCCGGGCGGTTGCTCCGGTCTTTCCGCCGAATTCAGCGTCGAGGCCGAGCCTCGAACGGACGAAGCGGTGATCGAAATCAACGGCCTGAAACTTTTTCTCGGTGCCGAGAGCCGTCTTCTTCTGGAGGGGGTGACGATCGATTTTTCCGACACCCCACTTCAGTCGGGTTTTGTCTTTCACGATCCGAAGCAGCAGGCTGGCGGTTGCAGCACCGCCCAGCCGGTGCTGTTCGACATTACCGAGCTTAAGATCCAATAAGTTTTTCCGCTTCTCCGGAGGCGGAAAGACATCTTTTTCGAGACCGTTCGCAAGAGTGCGGACCATAAGGATGGACATGAGTCCTGCAATCGAGTTCGGCAAAGGGGAAGCGCATCCGATGGAAGATGCGCTCCTGACCGCCGCGCTTCTCGGTGCGGGCCTCCCCGAGAAGGCGCAGCGCTATCTGGATCTCGCCGCCGCCTCGTACCAGAACGCGGAGGTTGCCGAAACCCACCTCCTCAAGGCGAGGCAGGAAGCGCCGGACCATGCGGCGGTGCTGATCGGGCTTTACCGTTTCTATTTCTACAAGAACCGGCTGGAAGAGACGCTGGAAATCGCGCAACAGTGCATCCGCAAGGCGGCGCGCGATCTGGGCCTTCGCGACGACTGGCGGCTCGTATCCGCCCACGATGCGCAGTTCGGCGACTTCGGGGCCATGCTGCCTCGGTTTTTCCTGTTCTCGCTGAAAGGATATGCGTATCTCAATATGCGGCTCGGGGAGATGGACGAAGCCCGTGCCGCCGTGTGGAAGCTTCTGGAACTGGACCCGACCGACAAGATCGGCGCCAGGGTGTTGCAGGGCGTGCTCGATCGTATGGGGCAAGACGATGACGACTGACGCTGACACCGACATCAACGAAGCGATCGACTGGCAGGGCCACGCGGTCGCCTGCAAGGGCTGCCGTCATCGGGATCTTGCCGAGGAAGAACGCTGCAAGCTGCGCCACGCCTGCGTGAACGACCGCTATGCACGCCGCGTCGACCGCTTCTTCGACTGGAACCGCGAGTTCGCCAACCACTATCTCAACCACCCCTATTTCGAGGTGCGCGCCATCGCGGCGAAGCACGCGGACATCTTCCGCCTTCCCGCTCTTCTGAGCGATCCCGATGAGGCTGTTCGCTGGAATGCCGCAAGACGCCTGCCGAAGCGTTACCTCCTCAACCTGCGCGGCGACCCGCATCGCGAAGTCCGCATACGCGTGGCGCAGCTTGTCGACCCGACCGATCTTTTCGGCATGATGCGCGACGAGGATTATTACGTGCGGCTTGTGGTGGCGCGCCGCGTCGCACCCGACGAGCTGGTGGCGATGATCTCCGACGACGAGCCGGAGGTGCGCCGCGTCGTCGCCCGTCGCATCGATGCCGACATGCTTTGGCGGCTTGCGACCGACCCGGACGACGGCGTGCGCCTTGAGGTGGCGCGCCGGCTTTCGCCGCCTGAACTCGCCGGCTTTTACCGCGATCCCGATTGGCGCGTGCGTTACGAAGCGGCGAGCCGCATGATCCCCGGTATGCTTCAGGCCATGCGCGATGATCCGGACGAACTCGTTCGCGAACTCGTTCTGAAACGGATCGACGCGCAGATGGCGACCGAATTCGAAGGCAACGTGGTGCTGTTTCCGTCCGCCGGTGCTCCCGAAAAAACGCGCGAGGCTTCAACATGACGAATATCAGCCGCGACAGCGACATCGTCGAACTGAACGACGCGCCGTATTTCTATTATGGCGACAAGGTGCGCTCGAAGAAGGTGGTGCGCAACGACGGCACCTATCCCGGCAAGGAAATCGGCGAAATCCTCTGCCGAAAGGGCGAGGAAGGCTTCGTCGTCAGCATCGGGACATTTTTGCAGCAATTCTATATCTATGGCGTCGAATTCATCGAAACCGGGCATCGCGTGGGCATGAAGCGCAGGGAACTCATGCTCGTTGACGATCCCGATGAGGAAGAGACGCCACAAGAAGGAACGAACACATGAACGCGCCGAAATTCCAGTGGGGCCAGATGGTCAGCGCCGCACAGGATCTTTTCAACGACGGCTCCTTTCCGGACGCGCCGCAGGACAGCCTGCTTGTCGCCGCCGGCGAAAAGGGCGAGATCGTCAATGTCGGGATGCATGTCGAGACGAAGACGAACATCTATCTCGTCGAATTCAACGAAAAGATCGTCGTTGGTTGCTTCGAGGGCGAAATCAGCCCCTTGTAGCGGCCGCCAGCCACAAAACGGCTCCGGGGAGCCAGGGAGAATTCAATGAAGGTCATGATCCGCAAGTGCACCGAGGGCAAGCTTACGATCTACGTGCCCAAGAAGGATCTGGAAGAACCCATCGTCGAGATGGAAAAGCCCGAAATGTGGGGCGGCGTCATCACGCTCGGCAATGGCTGGCGTCTCGAATTGCCGGATCTGCCTGTGGACACGAAGCTGCCGCTCACGGTCGAAGCGAAAAAGCTCGCTGATTGATCATGCCATTTTCTGCTGAAGACCTTGCGGGCATCGATGCGGTTCTCTCGGCGGCGGACGCGGGAGCGGAGGCCATATCGGCGCTTCGCGCCCGGTTTCCCGGCCTTTCGATCACGCTTTGCGATCCGTCCGACGTCGACACGGAAGACCCGTTCAAGGAATACGAACGTTTCGATCTGCATCTCGTGAACGGCGCGGGGCATTGCTGGCAACTCACCACAGACCCGAACGCTGCGACAGGTATCGTTGTAGTAAAGAAAAAGCATTCTGCCTGAGTCTTATTTTGATTCTCGCGAGCTTCAACTTTCGATAACGAAAAGCTGAAGCAGGGTTTACTGGCATACCATCTCCATATCTGACAAAAATCAAACAAGACCTGCGAACAAACGTCGCGGTGAATGTCAGAAGAAGGAGATGCAAAATGTCGGAACGGGTTTTGGTTCATGTGCGCTTCACGCCGAACGGCCTCGTTACAGAGATCGGCGAACGCCCGGCAGGCGTCAGCGCACAGGCGTGGTTCGACCGCCTCAGCAATGGCGGGTTCCACTCGTACCAGCCGCTTTCGGGCGGACGCGGCGTGTTCCGTCTGCATCCCGCAGAACTCTCGTCGCATAGGGCGGCATCGCTCAACTGAGCGGAGGAGAAATCGTGACGAACGTGGTTGAGACGATACGCGAGGGACTGAACGGGGGAACCGTCATTCCTTACCTCGGGCCGGGTGTCCTGAAACTGGCCGGACCATCCGCTGTTCCCGAGTCTCCCGAAATCCTCGTGGATCGCCTCACCGCCAAAGCGACCGTGCCGCACAAGATTCGCAAGAACCTCACGGCAGCGGCTCAGTTCATCGAAAACTTCAAGCACCGGAAGACCGTAGCCGCCGCGATGACGGAGGCGTTCCGTTCGAACATGCCGCCGACGGCGCTTCACCGCTATCTGGCCTCGGTCCCGGCGCTCAAGCTTCTCGTTCACGCGTGGTACGACGACTTGCCCCAGAAGGCGCTCAGGGGCCGTGAAGGCTGGAGCGTGGTGCAGGGCGTCAGCCAGGCGGAATATCACGGCTCATGGTATCATTTCTTCAACGCGGACGGCACGCCGGGCTCCGCCGATGCCGCCGCCGCGAGCGCGCCACTGCTCTATCAGCCACTGGGTTCCGTGGCTCCGGCCTCGAATTTCCTCGTATCGGACTCGGATTTCGTGGAAGTGCTGACCGAAATCGATATCCAAACACCCATCCCGGAGGCCGTGCAGGACATCCGCAAGGGACGCAGCTTCGTTTTCCTCGGCTGCCGGTTCAACACGCAGCTTGAGCGCATCTTCGCGTGGGAAATCATGAAGCGGTCGTCGGACAAGCACTGGGCCGTGCTCCCCGAGACGCTCACGCGGAATGAAGAGCGCTTCCTCGAAGTCTATAATGTCGAGCGCATCGCCATGCCGCTCGAAGAGTTCGCGGCGCAACTCACCGGTGTCGGCGAGCGTCCCTACGAACCAGCGCTTGCAAAAGCGTCCTGACGAGCAGGATTGCGCCGACGGAAAAAGCCAATTCGGCGGCTGAAGGTAGCCGTTCGGACTGCGGCTGTTTGACTGCGGCCATGGGAATCGGAGCGCATCGACGCTCCCGGCTTGCCTCTCCCAACGGGAGAAGGGTAGGGTGAGGGGCAAATTGCAAGGCCCGCATGCCCCTCATCCTGACCTTCCTTACCAAGGAAGGCGGCGGCCTGTCGAGCGGCGGCCGTGGAGAATGCACCAATGCCGCTGCCAGTCTCCGTTATCGATTCCCTCCTCGCCGAAGATACGCCCGATGGCGATCTGACGACGCTCTCGCTCGGCATCGGTGGCCGTCCGGGGCGCATGATGTTTCGCGCGCGCAAGGCCATGACCGTGGCGGGCATCGAAATAGCCGCCGCGATGATCCGGCGAGCCGGCGCGGAAGCGCAAATCGTCGCTCGATCCGGCACGCGCGCTGCGGCGAGCGACCTGTTGCTGAAGGCGCGAGGCAACGCCAATGCCTTGCATGCGGCCTGGAAATCGTCGCAAACGCTCGTGGAAATCCTTTCCGGCATCGCGTCGGCGGCCCGCAGTCTCGTGGATGCGGTCGAGGCCGTCGATCCGGCCATCCGCGTGGCATGTACGCGCAAGACGGTGCCGGGCGCGCGGCGGCTTTCGGTGATGGCCGTGCGAGCTGGCGGGGCTGTGCCGCATCGCCTCGGGCTGTCCGAAACGATCCTCGTGTTTCCCGAGCATCGCGCGTTCATGCCGGACGCCAACCTGGCGGACATCGCCGACAGGCTCCGCCGCGAGGCTCCGGAAAAGAAGATCGGGGTCGAGGTCAAGAGCGTGGAAGAGGCGGGGGAGGCCCTCGACGCCGGGTTCGACATCGTTCAGCTTGAGAAATTCGAACCGGGCGAAGTGGCAGATGTGCGCTCCCTCGCGGACGCAGCCCGCTCCCGTGCGCTCCTTGCTGCGGCGGGCGGCATTCATCCCGACAACGCGAGCGATTATGTCCGCGCGGGTGCTGGCCTCATCGTCTCGTCATGGCCGTATACAGCGCGCCCGGCCGATGTTGCCGTCGCCATCGAGGCGGACGGTTAGTCTGGAGCGGCCCGGAAATCGGCATCGATGCGACGCTGAAAAGCCGATACCGTCCCAAATCTACAGCGCGTTGGGCCCCGTCTGATTTGCCTCGTAACATTGCAGGGCGTCGTGTGCTCCCCGCGTCGCCACTGGCTTTATTGGAACGCGGGTTCCCATCGCTCTTGATTCCCGCAGCGAAGTAACTTTCGCGCGCCCGTTGTCGCTCAGCTTCCCGGGCGGCCCGTCTTCAACGGTCGCCGCCGCTTGCCGCGCAGCTTCGGCTCATCGTCGCCGTCCTCGCCTACAATGATGGTCTTGCCGGGTTTGAGCGTCTTCAGGTCAGGCGCTGGACGCGACGGGACGGGCTTGCCGCCCGGGAGCGGGCGTTCGGTGTGCGGCCCCATTTCGTCCAGCGATGGCTTGTGCGGCCGCGACAGCGGCGAGGCGCTTCTCTGTTTCGACGCGTTTTCCTCACGCGAACCGGCCTCCCCCCCGCCCGAAAGCGCTTTTGCCGGCAGCCCCCATTGCATGTTGCGGCTTTCGCGGCTCGACGCAGCAGGTTTCGCGATGCGCGAGCCGGAATCGGCATTCGCTTCGGTGGCGACTTCGTTCGCCTCGGCGGCGGCCTGCCAATCCCGCGGCGCGTCCGAGCCTTCGCCCGTTGTGAACAGCGGGCTTTTCGCCAGCGCCGCCCCGGCCGCCTTTTTCTCGCCCGCCTTGAGCTTGCCGCGTTTCCTGCCCGCGCCTTCGCCGGTCGTCTCGGCGACATCGACACCGATCTGCGGCACCCAGGATGTGCGCCAGCCGCCGTCGTAGCGGCCCGCCCGATCCTCGACCTCGGATTGACGCGCGAGCGGGTCGTCCATGATCGTCATCTCGACGTCGCGCAAGCGCTTGACCTCGTCGCGGAGCCGCGCCGCCTCTTCGAATTCGAGGTTCGCCGCCGCCTCGCGCATCCGCTTTTCGAGGTTCGCGATCACGGCCTGAAGGTTGTGGCCGACGAGCGGCGTCTGCGCGCCCTCCGCGAAGCCCGCGTCCACGGTCACGTGGTCGCGCTCGTAAACACTGGCGAGAATGTCGCCGATATTCTTGCGCACCGATTGCGGCGTGATGCCGTGCTCTGTGTTGTACGCCATCTGTTTTTCGCGGCGGCGGTTCGTCTCCGCGATGGCGCGCTCCATCGAGCCGGTGATGCTGTCGGCGTAGAGGATCACGCGGCCGTCCACGTTTCGCGCCGCGCGGCCGATGGTCTGGATCAGCGACGTTTCCGACCGCAGGAAGCCTTCCTTGTCGGCATCGAGGATAGCCACCAACGCCACTTCGGGAATGTCGAGGCCCTCGCGCAAGAGGTTGATGCCGATCAGCACGTCGAACGCGCCGAGCCTCAGGTCGCGGATGATCTCGATGCGCTCCAGCGTGTCCACGTCCGAATGCATGTAGCGAACCTTGAGGCCCTGCTCATGTGCGTATTCGGTGAGGTCTTCGCTCATGCGCTTCGTCAGCGTGGTGACGAGCACGCGATAGCCCCGCGCGATCGTCTTGCGACATTCGTCGATGAGATCGTCGACCTGCGTCTTGACGGGACGGATTTCCACCGGCGGATCGATGAGGCCCGTCGGGCGAATGACCTGCTCCACGAAGACGCCGCCCGTCTGCTCCATCTCCCATTTGCCGGGCGTGGCCGAGACGAACGTGGTCTGCGGGCGCATCGCGTCCCACTCCTCGAAGCGAAGCGGGCGGTTGTCGATGCAGGACGGCAGCCGGAAACCGAACTCGGCGAGCGTCGATTTGCGCCGGAAGTCGCCCCGAAACATGCCGCCGATCTGCGGCACGGTGACGTGGCTTTCGTCCACGAACACGAGCGCATTGTCGGGCAGGTATTCAAACAGCGTCGGCGGCGGCTCGCCGGGCGCGCGGCCCGTGAGCCAGCGCGAGTAATTTTCGATGCCGTTGCAGGAGCCGGTGGCCTCGATCATCTCGATGTCGAACTGCGTACGCTGCTCCAGCCGCTGCGCTTCGAGCAGACGGCCCGTCGCGTTGAAGCGCTGCAACTGCTCCTGAAGCTCCTGCTGAATGCCCCGGATCGCCTGGTTGAGCGTCGGCTTCGGCGTGACGTAATGTGAATTTGCGTAGATTTTGACGAGCGCGAGATCCTGGGTCTTCTCGCCCGTCAGCGGATCGAACTCCGCGATGCTCTCCACTTCGTCGCCGAACATGGAGATGCGCCACGCGCGGTCCTCCTGGTGAGCCGGAAAGATTTCGATCGTGTCGCCGCGCACGCGGAAATCGCCGCGCGCAAAGCTGACATTGTTGCGCTTGTACTGGATAGCCACGAGGTCGGCGAGAATCTGCCGTTGCTGGATGCGGTCGCCCACCTGAATGGTGAAGGTCATCGCCGAGTAGGTCTCGACCGAGCCGATACCGTAGATGCACGAGACCGACGCGACGATGATCACGTCGTCGCGTTCGAGCAGCGCGCGCGTCGCGGCGTGACGCATCCGGTCGATCTGCTCGTTGATCGACGAGTCCTTTTCGATGTAGGTGTCGCTGCGTGGGATATACGCTTCCGGCTGATAATAATCGTAATACGAAACGAAATACTCGACCGCGTTATCCGGGAAGAAGGATTTGAACTCGCCGTAAAGCTGCGCCGCAAGCGTCTTGTTGGGCGCGAGAATGAGCGCCGGACGCTGCGTTTCCTCGATCACCTTTGCCATGGTGAAGGTCTTGCCGGACCCCGTGACGCCGAGCAGCACCTGTTCGCGTTCGAGCCTGGTGACGCCTTCCACAAGCTCGCGGATGGCGGCGGGCTGATCGCCGCGCGGCTCGAAGTCCGACTTGATGACGAAGGGTTTGCCGCCCTCGCTCTTCTCCGGGCGCGGGGGCCGATGCGGCATGAACATCGGCATGTTTTCGCCGGTGAGCAGCGGGTGATCGCCGATGGGCGGCAGTTTGCCCTGCATATGCGACGGCAGCGGCATCGCGCCGGTCGGCTTGAGGTTGCGCAAGGCCGGGATAAGATGCGCGGTGCTTTCGGAGGTGTAGGCGACGTCGTGCTCGAACGCTGCCTGCGGGGCTTCCTCGAAGCCGCGACGGGTGCCCGATTTCGCGCCCGATGTCTTCGCTTTTCCGGCCGAAGCCTTGACCGATCGCGTCTTTTCCATGTGCCTTATATGCCATTGGAAGGTGGGTTCGGCTAGATCGCGGAGCGTTGAACGCCGTTTTCAATGGCGTCGCCACGCCATAGGACTTTAACTTAAGTCGAAACTGTCTTAAAACCTTCGCAGTTTTGCGTTGGGGGCACGGGGCGAAGCGATGCTGGGGCTACGGGTTGCGTTTTCTTTTCTCGTCATACTGGTGGCGGGGACTGCGTACGGTCAGGATATGGCCAATCTTGGTATATTGACCGGGTCGAAGACTGGGACCTACTTCCAGTTCGGGAACAACATCAACACAATCGTTTCGAAGGTCTGCAATACTCCCGTCGTCGTAAAGGAAACCGGCGGTGCAATTGACAACCTGAAAAAGCTCCGCCTTGAGCCTTTTGTCCAACTGGCGCTCACTCAACATGACGTTCTTTCCTTTGTCCGCCTTTACCGGAAGGACGACAAGGAGCTTCAGGAGTATGTGGACCGTTTCCGATATGTCTTCTCGCTCTATCCTGAAGAAATCCACATCGTCGTGAGGAGAGACAGCGGCATAAAATCGATGAAAGATCTCAGGGGCAAGCGCGTCGCAACTGGCGCGTCGAACAGCGGGACACAGGTTACGTCGACGCTGCTGTTCGGGATGCTGGACATTCCGATCTCGCCCGTGATGATCTCGCCGGACCAGGCGCTGGACCGACTTTTCGTAGATTTCTTCGACGATGCTTCCATCGACGCATTCGTTTCCGTCGCGGGCAAACCGACGAAGCTGCTTTCATCGAACGATGCTCGCATGCAGCAACTGACGCTTTTGCCTATCGATGACCCGCGCGTGTTCGAACTTTACAAGAGCGCGGGCTTTTCGGCGGGAGACTATCCTTGGCTCGATCACGACGTCCCAGCCGCCGCCGTGCTATCGGCGTTGATCACATATGATTTCAAGGGAGCGAACTGCGACAATGTCTCGATGATGGCTCGCCAGATCCGCTCGAATCTCGATGAGTTGCAGCGGATCGGACATCCCAAGTGGAACGAGGTGAAACTCGACGAGCCGATTCCAGGCTGGGAGCAATATAAATGCGTGGTCGCGCGCTCTAAGGTGCGCACGCGGCCCGGCGAGCCCTGCAAGTTCGTGGACAGCACGGCGGCGGCTTCCGTTACCGTGCCCGCTCCGGTGGCAAGCCCGAGAAACGATCCCTGCAAGGATCTGACCGGAGCCGAAAAGAAAATCTGCGAGATCGCGAATCGGCAGGCCTATCGCTAAA
>NZ_JASGFR010000039.1:0-33079 GCF_047605405.1 Rhodomicrobium sp.
CACATCGTCTACACGCTGACGCGCTTCGCCGTTATGCAGGCCGGGATAGATGACGGCTTCGACCTTCGGGTGCCTGGAAAGAAAGTCGGCTGCGCGCGCGGCGTTTTCCGAGTGGCGCGCGATGCGAAGCGGCAGCGTTTCGAGCCCCTGGATGAGCTGGAAGGCGTTGTGCGGCGAGATCGCCGGACCGAGATCGCGCAACAGGCCGGCGCGGACCGCGAAAATATAGGCGATCGGCCCGAATGGCCGCGCGATATCGACCCAGGTGCGGCCGTTATAGGAGGGATCGGGCGCCGTCAGCAGCTTGTGGCGTTCCGCAAAGTCCTCCCACGGGAAATTGCCACCGTCGACGATCACGCCGCCGATCGTCGTGCCGTGGCCGCCGATATACTTGGTCGCCGAATGGACGACGATGGCCGCGCCGAGATCGAGAGGCCGGGCGATCAGCGGCGCGACCGTATTGTCGACGATCAGCGGAATGCCGAGCCCGCGGCCTGCTTCTGCCACCTCGCGGATCGGAAAGGCGTCCAGCTTGGGATTGCCAAGCGTCTCGCCGAAGAACAGCCGCGTGCGGTCGTCCGAAGCGCGAGCGAATGCGTCCGGGTCGGACGAATCGACGAAACGCGCCTCGACGCCAAACTGTTTCAGCCGGTTCGCGAAGAAGTTCCATGTCCCGCCATAGAGGCCCGTGCTGGTGACGATGTTGTCGCCCGCCTGAACAAGCGTAAGCACCGAGAGCGCGACAGCTGCCTGGCCAGACGCAAGTGCGAGCGCGGCAGCGCCATTTTCGATGGCCGCGACCCGTTGCTCCAGAACGTCCGAGGTCGGATTGCCGATGCGCGAATAGACGAAACCGATCTCGTCGAAATTCACGAGCCTGTCTGCGCGGTCGGTGCTCTGGAAGTCGAAGGACGTGCTCTGGTAAATGGGAACCGCCGTGGCGCGCGTGGCCGGGTCGACGCGCCACCCTCCGCCGTGAAGCGCAAGCGTGTCGTTATGCTTTGTAATGATCGTCATCGTAAGCCCCTTGCTGCAACATTGTGAATTTTATTTATATAATAAGTCAACTTTTTGATGTCATGCCGCCTTGGCGGTTCACGCGAGGTCGCCTGATAAAACCCTCGGCACCGCAAGCGAAAAGCCGCCGCTCGAATGCGCTGGAGGTTGCCGGGCGGTGCTGTCGAAATCGCGTAAATGCGCCTGCACAGCGCGGGTGAGCGAGCACAAGCCCGAATCGGCGACGAGACACGCGCCGCCGATGACAACGGCAGTCCGCCTTCTCGATGAGTGGCTTGAACGTCAGCACCGCCACCCTATCGCGGCCGCCTCGTCACGGAGGCAGGCATGACGGTTAATAGCACAGCTTCGCTCTCGGCGTGCCGGGGTCGCACCGGCAACTGCCATGATCAAAGCCGATCGCCAGCCGCGCGGCGGGCACAACGCCACAGCGGGAGCCGCAGAGACTCAGCTTGAATCCGCACGAATACCCTACACACGCGCGCGACAAGCAACTTCTCGGCCTCGCCGACGAAAGAGTCTTGATTGTAAGCTGGGATGGTGGACACGACAGGGATTGAACCTGTGACCCCTACGATGTCAACGTAGTGCTCTACCGCTGAGCTACGTGTCCGAACCGGTTGGCGGAAGCGTCTGGAACCGCGTTTCGGTCCCGCCTCGCCTTTGGAGCCGCTCTCATAGCACGCACGAAATCGCGCTTCAAGCGGACAATCGCCGGAACATGAGCTTGTCTTGCGACTTTTTCATACGGCCCTCGTCATTTCGGTCCGTCAGCACAGGAACCAACCGGAGGCATTTCATGAATGGCATTCCCTTGCAGCCCATTATCGCAATTCTCGCCGGCGTCCTTATCCTGCTCCGCCCCGCGCTCCTCAATTACGTCGTCGCTATCTATCTGATCCTTGTGGGTGTTTTGGGCCTCGTCGGCTCGCGACGCTTCTGACGCCACCGCCGCGCAGGGTTCGCGTGATTGCCTGACGGCCG
Organism: Rhodomicrobium sp.; assembly: GCF_047605405.1. Lineage (NCBI taxonomy): Bacteria > Pseudomonadati > Pseudomonadota > Alphaproteobacteria > Hyphomicrobiales > Hyphomicrobiaceae > Rhodomicrobium > Rhodomicrobium sp. Next base: position 2,002 of record NZ_JASGFR010000039.1, read on the forward strand.
CCCGGCGGATAGAGACGCCGCGCGAGCGACGGTTTGCCGCTCGCCGCATCGCAGGAGACCATCGATGGACTTCGGATTAGACGCGCTCCTTCTGGCCCGCATCCAGTTCGCCTTCACGGTGACGTTCCACATCATTTTTCCGGCGTTCACCATCGGGCTGGCGTCCTACATCGCGACGCTCGAAGCCATCTGGTATTTTCGCGGCGACGGCCGCTGTCATCGCCTCGCGCGGTTCTGGACCAAGATCTTCGCGGTTTCCTTCGCGATGGGCGTCGTCTCCGGCCTGCCGATGTCCTACCAGTTCGGCACGAACTGGAGCCGCTTTTCGGTGGCGACCGGCAATGTCATAGGGCCGCTCCTCGGCTACGAGGTGATGACGGCCTTCTTCCTCGAAGCGACGTTTCTCGGAATCATGCTGTTCGGCTGGAACCGGGTGCCGAAGGGCCTGCACTTCTTCGCCAGTTGCATGGTCGCCTTCGGCACGCTGCTGTCGGCATTCTGGATCTTGTCGGCCAATAGCTGGATGCAGTATCCCACCGGCCATGAGGTGCGCGACGGCATCGTCGTGCCGGTGGACTGGCTCGCGGTGATCTTCAACCCGACCTTCCCGCATCGCTTCGCGCATATGGTAACGGCGGCCTACATCACGACCGCAATCGTCGTGCTCTCGGTCGGCGCGCGCTACTGGCTTCAGAACCGCTATGCCGACGAAAGCCGCGTCATGGTGCGCATGGCGCTCGCGATGATTCTCGTTCTCGCGCCGCTGCAAGCCTTCATCGGCGACCAGCACGGCCTCAAGACGGCGCAATACCAGCCCGCGAAGCTCGCCGCCATGGAAGCGCATTGGGACGGTGCGAAGCCTGCGAGCCTTGTGCTGTTCGCGCTGCCCAACGCGCGGACGGAAACGAACGACTACGAAATCGCGGTCCCCAAACTCGGAAGCCTGATCATCACGCATGACTGGAACGGTCTCTTTCCGGGGCTGAAGGATTTCAAGCCGGAGGATCGCCCGCCGCTCTACATGCCGTTCTTCGGCTTCCGGCTGATGGTCGCCATCGGGCTCTGGTTCATCGCGCTGGCGGCCTTCGGCGGTGTCCTCTGGTGGCGCGGGCGGCTCTTCCAGAACCGAACTTTCATGCACGCCGCGAAATTCTCCTGGCCGCTCGGCTTCGTCGCCGTGATCGCGGGCTGGATCACGACGGAAGTCGGCCGCCAGCCGTGGATCGCGACCGGCCTCGTCCGCACATCGGAGGGAGTTTCGCCGGTGGCGTCGGGCGCGGTGGGAACCTCGCTCATCCTTTTCTTCTTCGTCTACCTGATCGTGTTCTCGGCGGGCATCGTCTACATCAACCGCCTGATCCACAAGGGCCCCGTGCTTCAGGGGCCGGAAGGGCTCGAAGAAGGCACGCCCGCGCGGCCGATCTCCGCGGCGACGGAAACCGGGCGCGGCCCCGCTCTCGAAGGCAAATGAGGAGGTCGCCCCATGGGTGAAATTGCGTATTGGCTGCCTCTCGTCTGGGCCGCGCTCATCGGCATCGCCATCGTCATGTATGTGCTGCTCGACGGGTTCGACCTCGGCATCGGCCTGCTGTTCCTGTCCGGCGCGAGCGAGGAGGAGCGCGACCACATGATGAACGCCATCGCGCCTTACTGGGACGGCAACGAGACATGGCTCGTGCTCGGCGGCGCGGGGCTGCTCGTCGCTTTCCCCCTCGCCTACGGCACGATCCTGCCCGCGCTCTATATTCCGATCGTCGTGATGCTGCTGGCCCTGGTCTTCCGGGGCGTCGCCTTCGAATTCCGCTTCGTGTCGAAGCCGCATCACCACTGGTGGGACCGCGCGTTCGCGCTCGGCTCGACGGTGGCCACCTTCGCGCAAGGCGTGGTGCTCGGCGGGTTCATGCAGGGCATTACCATCCAGAACCGCGAATTCGCGGGCGGCACGTTCGACTGGCTCACGCCGTTCTCGCTCCTTTGCGGCGCGGGGCTGATGGCGGGCTATATATTGCTGGGCTCCGCGTGGCTGATGATGAAGACGGACGCCGATCTCGCCCGCCGGTCGCAGCGCCACGCGGAATGGGCGCTGTACGCGACGCTGTTTTTCGTGGCGGCGGTGAGCCTCTGGACGCCGCTCATGTCCGGCCACATTGCCGAACGCTGGTTTCGCGGCGAGCACATCGTCTGGCTCTGGCCGGTGCCGTTCCTGACCGCCGTGACCGCGCTCGTCACCTATCACGGCGCGCGCAAGGGCTCGGGCCTGCAAACCTTCCTCGGCGGAATGGCGCTGTTTCTTCTCTGCTTCCTCGGGCTCGGAATCTCCGTCTTCCCCTATCTCGTCTTCCCGTCGATCACACTCTGGCAGGCGGCGGCCGTGCCGGAATCGCAGATCTTCTCGCTGATCGGCGCGCTCCTGTTCCTGCCGCTCGTGCTCGGCTACACTGCCTTCGTCTACTGGACCTTCCGGGGCAAGGTCACGGAGGGCGAAGGCTATCACTGAGCCGCGATGATCTCACCGACGGTCGCGATGCAAGCCTGACGGTCGCCCAGCCCTGCGAGTTCGGCTTCATGCAGCACCTTCGCTGGAACAACCTGGCCGCCCAACGGAAGGTCGCGGGTTGCGCAGGCATCGGCCGCCACCGTGATCTCATGGCCATGATCGAACGCCGCGCGAACCGTGGACGACACGCAATTGTGCGTCATGAAGCCCGCAACGACGATCTTTGCACCCGCACTGCCGACATGCTCGGCGAGGTTCGTCCCGTGAAACCCGTTCGCGAGCGTCTTCTCGACGACCGCTTCGCCCGGAAGCGGCGCAAGGTCGGGCATGAAAGCCCCACTTTCAGCCTCGCGGTCGAACGGGCTGCCCGCAGGCCCGCGATGGGCGATGTGCACGATCTTCGCGCCCGCGCGCCGCGCTTCGGCCAGCAGAACCCCCGCGCGCTCGACGGCCTCGTCGATACCCGCGAGCCTGAGCGGCCCGGCGCGATAGACGTTCTGCGCATCGATGAGGATCACGACGGCATCGGACAGGCGCGGCGGCGTCGGTCTGAGGCCGGACAGGTCAAAGAGCGTGAGCGGCGCATCTGTGGCAGGCGACGGCATGACAAACCTCCTATGCAAAGCCTCGGCTCATGATATGGCTCTTCGAAAATGCCGGAAATCCGCAATATTCGGAGTTGTATCTGCATGGATGCAGAGCGCTGGGCCGATCTCGAAATCCTCACGCATATCGCCGGGCTCGGCACGCTGAGCGCGGCGGCGCGCGCCCTCGGCGTGAACCAGACCACCGTCGCCCGCCGGCTGAAGGCGCTCGAACGGCGCATCGGCACGGCGCTTTTCGATCGCGTCGATGGCAGGCACGTGCCGACCCCCGCGCTCGAAACCGCGCTCGGCCGACTTCGGGCGATGTCGGAGGAAGCCTCGCTCGCGGTCGCAGCCCTCAAGCGCGCGAAAGCGGAGGTTCAAGGCAATGTCCGCGTGACGAGCATCGGCTTCATCCTGGCCCGCGTGCTGGCCCCCTCCCTTGGCGTCTTCGCGGCACGACACCCCGGCATCGTGCTCGACTTCGTCGCCGACGATCAGGCGCTGAGCTTTACAAGGCGCGAAGCCGACATCGCGCTGCGGTTCGGGCGAACAGCGGAGGATACGACCCTCGTCAGGAAAATCGGCGCGATCCGCTTTCGGCTCTACAGGCCCGCGCATCTCGCAAGCGGAGGCGATCTCCCCGTCATCCGTTACGGCAACGCGCTCGCGCATGTGGCGGAGATGCAGGCGCTGGAGAAGGCGCGGCCAGCGGCGCGTGTCGCCTTCACCGCCAACAAGCTCGACATCGTGGCGGAAGCCGCGCTTTCGATGGGCGCGGAGGCGATGCTTCCCGAACGTTTCGCGCGCGACGATCCGCGTTTTGCCGTCGCGCCCGGCGAACCCGCCTTTGCGGACCGTCACGCCTGGCTTATGATCCATCCCGAAAGAGCACGCGTTCCGAGCGTTTCTTTCGCCGCCGCATGGGTTGAGGAAACGGTGCGCGACTGGGTGCGCTCTCGAAACGCTTGAACTTCGCGGCACACCGTTTCACATATCGTGAGCGGGCGGTTACATCTGCGCCGCCGATCCCCGCTTTGGAGCACACATGTTCGCGGCACGGTTCAATCTTTTCACGCTTCTCGGCTTCCGCGTCGTCATCGATGTCACGTGGTTTTTTCTCGCCTTCTACCTCGTCGTGACCCTGGCAACGCGGTATTTCCCCGGCGTGGTGCCGCATCAGAACTCCTATCTGTACATGGCTATGGGCATAGCGGGTGGGGCGGGCCTTTTCATCTCGATCGTCCTGCACGAACTCGCGCATGCTTACGTGGCACGCCGCTTCGGCCTTCCCGTCGGCGACATCACGCTGTTCATCTTCGGCGGCGTCGCGGAGATACGTCAGGAACCGAAAACCCCCCGCGCTGAGTTCTGGGTGGCGCTCATGGGCCCGGTGGCGAGCGTCGGCCTTGCAGCCCTGTTTTATGCCCTCATGGTCGAATCCGCGGCCGCACATCCCGCCGCGTCCGGCGTGTTCTCGTTCCTGGCGCTGGCGAATACGATGCTCGCGCTGTTCAACCTCGCGCCGGCGTTTCCGCTCGATGGCGGGCGCATCATGCGCTCGCTCATCTGGTGGCGGACAGGCAATCTGAGGCGCGCCACGCGTATCTCGGCGTCGTTCGGGTCGGTTTTCGGTGCTTTCCTCGTCGTGATCGGGCTGTTGCAGATCGTAAACGGCAACATGATGGGCGGCACGTGGCTGCTTCTCATCGGCCTGTTCGTCGCGGCAGCGGCGTCGCAGGCACGCGGCGTAAACAACGCGGCCGAGAACCTGCGCGGCGTCCACGTCGACGACCTGATGGAGCGCAGCCCTGTGACGGTCGCTCCCGACCTCACCGTCGAGCAGCTCGTCCGGGACACGATCTACCCGCACAACCGGAAATTCGTTGTCGTGACGGAAGGCGGCCGGGCTTTCGGCTTCATCGGCCCCGAGCAGATCAGGCGAGTGCCGGAGGCCGAGTGGCCCGAAACCTATGTCCGGGCCATCGCCGAGCCGTTCACCTTCGGCACCGTCGTCGCCCCGACGGCAACAGCCTTCGAAGCGCTGCGCAAGCTTCAGGCAAACAGCAGCCGCCATCTCGCCGTGCTCGAAGGGACGACGCTTCTCGGCACGCTGTCCGAAACCGACTTCCTGAACTACGTCACGCTGCGGGAAGAGCTGGCCCTGCCCAAGAAGGCAGCCGCGCCGGAACCTGCGACCTCCGGCAATTGAGTTCGAGCGAAGCCGATACCATAGTTCGCTCGAACCCGCTGCTAGCTCTGCTGCCGGGATAAAGGCGCGACCGGCCGCCGATCAGGCAGCCAGCATGCGATCCACCTCGCGCACCAGATCCTTCAGGTGGATCGGCTTCGACAGGATGCGCGCCTTCTCGGGCGCTTCCCTGTAGTGTTGAAGCGCGACCGCGGCGAAGCCCGTTATGAACATGATCTTCATTTCCGGGTCGAGTTCGGCACCGCGCTTGGCAAGCTCGATGCCATCCATCTCCGGCATGACGATATCCGTTAAAAGGAGCGTGACCCGCTTCTCCTTCAACCCCTCAAGCGCGTCCGCGCCGTTGTCGTAAGACACCACCTCATAGCCCGCGCGCTCCAGAGCCTTAGACAGGAAACGCCGCATCGAATCGTCATCTTCCGCCAGCAATATCGTAAACATGGCACCCGTACTCGAAATCAAGACGCATTCCGCTCGACCGTCACCGCAGCCGAACAGCTTTCAATCGACGTTTATCTCATCTTGAGACAAATGCGATCCTCAACCTTGTCTTAACCTTACCAGAGTGCAAACGCCCGCTAGCCCCTTGGCTTCCCGACGTTTTTCCGAACCTGAAGATCCTTCCCCGGCGCCAGACGGTAACCAATATGCGGAAACTCTGACGGTCGTGTCCTCGCTCAAGCCGGGCACGCAGTCACCGGCGTTGCATCCCGGACTCGGTCTTCGGCTAATTGACCCGATGAGAACTCCATCGCTGGCAAACGGGGGGGAATCGGCGCAGAATCCCCCTCGCTTTCACGGCTGCGCCAGCGTGATTCGAAGCTCGATTGGCGGCAGGCTCCCGAAAGCTCTCCGGGACAATTTATCCTGTTTTTACCGTGCGTTTACCTCATGTTTGCAGTTCGTCTGCTAGAGAGAGACGCATGCGCGTATCGTGTTGCGGTTCGGGATTTTCACTTCGACGTACGGCTCAGGGCCAAAAGGCGACGAGCGTGTTTCCATCGGTATGGCGGGACAGGACAACGTGAAAAAAGGCCGCTTGGAAAACGGCGACCTCGATGTCGAAAACACCCGCGACAGGCGCGCGGCGTGGGATGTCGTGCCCGATGGCGAGCGCAGTTCTCCGTTTCCCCGCATCGATTCCCCCTCCGCGCCCGCAGAGCGCTCTCCCAGTCAGGAGCAAACGTCTCCTTACCCGCTGTTCGACGACGACAGAGAGGCGGAATCGCAGCTTTACGCCTATCTCGAAAAGATGCGCGCGCCGCGGCCGAAGGGCTTTCCGCCGATGGACGAGCTGACTTCGCGCCTCGGCGAGTTTTCGTTGCCCAACGTCGCTGAAGCCCCGCATTCAGAGCCGTTCGTGCGCACCGGTGAGACGTCCGCGCCGCGCCAGACTGCGGAACTCGCATGGTTCGAACAGAAATTCTCCGAGCTTAAATCCGCCTTCGTGCGGCAGGAAGTCGACAAGAGCGAAATCGTCTCCATCAACGAAAGGCTCGCTGAAATTATCGCGCGGGTCGATCGGCTTGCCGAGGCGATGCCCGGCGAGCAAACCATGGTCGCGGTCGAGACGAAGCTTCAGGATCTCTCGCGCTCGCTCGACGCCACGCGCAAGCAGACGTCATCCGACGCGGAACGCATCGCGCTTGCCGCAAAGGAAATTCTCGTCGCGACCGGCCGCGCCGAAGCCGCAAGGGATGGCTTTGAGACGGCCGCGCGGCACACTGTCAGGGAACTTGGCCAGACGGTTGCCGTGGCCGCGTCGCGAGCCGCTGTCGTGACCGCCGAACACATCGCGGCGGCCCTTCACGAAACCGGCGATGTCGGCGGCATAGGCCGCGTGGAAAACGAACTTCGCGCGCTCAACGCCCAGTCCCGTGAAAGCGGCGAACGTACAGCCGCCGCGCTGGAACGCGTGCACGATACGCTCCGCCTGTTTCTAGAGCGCGATCAGTTGGGAGACCGGATCAACGCAGCCTTTGCGCCGCCGGCTCCGACGCCAGCGCCGCCGCCTGCCCAGAAACGTCGTGCCGGTGTTCACATGCCCATCGCCTCGGGCGCTCCGGCCTATACGCGGCCCGACGCCGATTTCGGGTCTGCTCCGACACAAAAGCCGCAGCTCGGCTCCATCACAAGCCGCCCGGCTACAGGGGCGAATGCGAATTTGTTGCGCCAACTCGAAGAGGCGGATCGGAGGCTGCAGGCGACCGGCCAAGAAGCAGGGGAACGGCAGCAACAAGGCGCCAAGGGCTCGCTTTTCTCCGACGACGACAAGACGTTGCCTCTGGTCGGACTGTCGATCGTCGCCATTGTGCTTTTGATCGCCAGCGCCGTTCTCTACTATCTTCACTATCAGGCAAAGCGACCCGCCTCGCAGATCCCGGGCGCCGCCCGGACCGGCATCGCGCAACTCGCAGCGCCCCAGGAGACGCAGCCGCTGCTGGCGCCAAAGACAGCCGACGCAAACGCGCAGAATCGCGCGCCCTTGTCGAAATCGCCGACCACCACGCACTTTCTTCCCTCGCTCCTGTCCGCCTCGGATCAGGACGGCGAGCCGCTCAGGAACGAAGACCTGCAGGAGTTGACGAACGCAGCGAGCCGTGGCGACCGTGAAGCCCAGTTTCGGATCGCAAGCCGCTTTCTGAGGGAAGAAAACGGCCAGAGCGATCCCGCAGCGGCTTCCCGCTGGCTCGCGCGCGCGGCCGAACAGGGCCACGCCGAATCGCAATTCGTGCTCGCTTCGCTGTATGAACGCGGTGCCGGCGTTCCGAAGAGTGAAGACCAGGCCGTGGGCCTCTATCGCCGTGCAGCCGCCGCCGGTCATGTGCGAGCCATGCACAACCTCGCCGTGCTGCTGACGGCACATGAAACGCCCGATGATTACAAGCAGGCGGCAGCGCTGTTTACCGCCGCTGGCCAGGCCGGTTTGACCGACAGTCAGTTCAACTTGGCTTTGCTTTACGAACGTGGGCTCGGCGTCGCCAAGGATTATCAAAAGGCCTTCTTCTGGTATGAGGTCGCCTCGCGCGAGGGAGACAAGGAGGCGATCCGCTCTGCCGAACGCGTCAAGCATCTGCTTTCGGCGGCGGAGACGCAGGCGGCGCAGGAAAAGGCGGGGACGTGGCAGCCTTCGGTGCAGCAATGGCCGCGCGTGGCGAACGGCGCCGGGCGCAGCTGAGCCTTTTTCGCTGACCAGGGTGGATCGTTCGCCCGTTCTGCCGGATAGCCGCGCCCTCAAGCGTCTCGAATCGCAAGATGGCTGCGACCCTTCGGAGTGATGCAACTCGGTCGGAACACGGGCTCCCACCTTTCAGGAGACGCCGCACCCAAAGGCTGCAACAAGCGCCTCGGCTTTTCGCGTGACGATTTTCGCCCTCTCCGCTAAAACCGCCATAGCTTCCAGCCGCCTCGTGCCGGTTCCGATCTCTCATGCAGATCTATCTCCCCATTGCCGAATTGCCGGTCAACGTGCTGCTCATGCTCGGGCTCGGCGGCGCGGTCGGCTTCCTGTCCGGGATGTTCGGCGTTGGCGGCGGATTTCTCATGACCCCGCTTCTGATCTTCGCGGGCGTGCCGAGTGCCGTTGCGGTCGCGACGGGTGCAAACCCGCTCATCGCGTCATCGATCACCGGGACGATCGCGCAGGCGCGACGCAAGAACCTCGACACGAAGCTCGGCCTGTTTCTGCTCGGCGGCGGCGCGGTCGGCGCTTTCGTGGGCGTGCTCATCATTCGCTATTTGCGCCAGATCGGGCAAGTAGACCTGTTCGTTTCGCTTCTCTATGTCGTTTTCATGGGGGCGGTCGGCTCCATGATGCTGGTCGAGAGCCTGCGCGCGCTGCGCAAGGTGAGGCGCGGCCAGCCATCTGCGAAGCGCACGGGGCGGCACGGCTGGTTGCACGGCCTGCCCTTCAAGACGCGCTTTCCGGCATCGAAGCTCTATATCAGCGCCATCCCGCCCGTACTGGCGGGCGTGCTCGTCGGCGTGATGTCCGGCGTCATGGGCGTCGGCGGCGGATTCATCCTCGTGCCCATCCTCATCTATCTCCTGCATGTGCCGACCAATGTCGCGGTCGGCACCTCGCTGTTCCAGATCATCTTCGTCAGTGCCATCACGACGGTCCTTCAGGCCGCCATGAACCAGACCGTCGACATTGCGCTCGCCCTCCTGTTGATGCTCGGCGGCGCGTTCGGCGCGCAGGTCGGTGCGGCGGCAGGGCAGAAGCTTCGGGCGGAGGAACTGCGGCTCTTGCTGGCGCTGCTCGTGCTCGCGGTCGGCCTGAGGCTTGGCGTCAATCTTGTCATGCCGGGCGAAATCTTCAGCGTCACGAGCGCCGGGTTCTGACATGCGAGGCATGATCGCCGCAGTTGCGCACGAACTGAGACGGATTGCCCTTCCGGCCGCGCTCGCAATGGCCGCATTCAGCACCGGCGCAGCGGCCTCGGCAAACCTCATCGAGGCGGGCGCCGCGCAAAATCAGTTCTACATCGAGCCCAGCTATGACGGCACGAGCATCGTGCTGTTCGGCGCCGTCGACCGGGACCGGCTGAAGAGCGAGCCTTTCGACGTCGCGGTGACCCTTCGCGGCCCCGTTCAGCCCGTCATCGTCTGGAAAAAGGATCGGCGCGCGGGATTGTGGGTGAACTCGCAACGCCTGATCTTCGACGGCGTACCGAACTATTTCTCCGTTCTTTCCACGCGCCCCCTCGGCGAGATCGCGGCCGTTGAGGAGCGCGACAGGTTCGAGTTGGGGATCGACGTCTTGAGTCTGCCGATTCGCGACGAACAGAAGAACCCGCCGTCGAAACTCACCCGGTCGGAATTCGAGGCGGCGCTCATACGTCAGAAGAAGGCGGCGGGGCTGTTCGTGGAGGAGGCGCGCGCCATCGACTTTTTCGGCGTCAGCCTGTTCAGGACGAAGACATTTCTGCCCGCAGCCGCCGGACCGGGGCTTTACGTGGCGCATTTCTATGTGCTGCAGGGGGGAAAGGTTGTCGGCGATGCGACGGCGCGCATAAGGCTGCGCAAGATCGGGATCGAGGCGAGGGTTTCGTCTGCGGCCTCGGAACATCCGTGGCTTTATGGGGTCATTGCGGTTGTGCTCGCGGCGGCAGTCGGTGGCGCAACGTCGTTTCTGACCGGTCGCAGGACATAAGGCGATTGCCGCAAAAAAATCCCGGAAGCGCGTGCGCCTCCGGGATTGGCATGCCCCCATGCATTCGGAAATCTTCAGGCCGCGCGGTCTTCCATGAGCTGCGGCGACGCCACCGGATTCACGCGCTCCTGCGCGATGAACCAGACATAAAGCCCGCCCTGCCCGAGAAGCGGGTCGAACGCGGAATTCAGCACATTGTTGCCGTGCGAGTAGTCGCCGAGCGACGGCAGCACCATGCGCATGCCGTTCGAGACGAAGCAGCGGCCGCGCACCATATGCCCGTAATGCGAAACCTGCGCGACCGGATGCAGGCCGCCTGCGATCTCGTTCGCGATGGGCGCGCGCACGGGCTCACCGCGAAACTTGATGCCGCCCAGCATGAGCTGCGGCACCAGCGTTCCACCCACGTCGGGCGTCTCGGTAAGGTCGTTTGTCACCCAATACCAGTCGCGGCCTTCCATCATGTCCTGAAGCCAGTCGCGCTGATGATGGGCCAGCGCACAGGATGAATGCACCGCGAAGCTGTTGCCGAGCGCCACAACGCGAAGCGGGTCGTAGCGGTCAAGCGCGTCTTCAAGCTTTTCAAAGGCGGATGCCTGATCGTAAGGCGGCAGGACGACGTCGTCGCCCTCAAGGTATGAGCATTGAGACAGCTTCAGGTCTGCGACGATGAGCGTATTTTCCGCAGGCCAGTAGAGAGCGCCGGTTGGATCGGCGACGAAAGATTTGCCACCGAGAAGAATTCTAGAAGCGCCCGAGTCTTGAAATAACGCGGTTGCGTCGCGCGCAAGCGTTGCAGCAAGCATTCCTTTTTGCCCTCAGCAGGCCGGCGATAAACTCAAGCCGAAACCCGCACGCGCCGTCCGGGAATACGCCGCACAACGGACATGCATTGACTGTGAAACACAGCGGACGATGACTGATTCGCGAGCCTTATGTTACAAAAAAATTACTTCAGTTCACATTCGCGCAATCATGGCGAGATCTTGGCTCATGTTGCGATATCGCCACATTGTTGCCATCGAAATCGCGCTGCCGTTCAGGCAGCTTTCGTGCTCTGCGCGGTGCGCATGAAATAGGGCAGAAGCCGGAACCGCGCATAGGGGAGATAATGCTGGTTCTGGATCAGCCCCTCGAATTGCGTGAGGCGTTCCAGGACGCCATGGAGATGCGCCGCTTCGGGACCGGTGTTCGCCCCGCATAGCGCACGCACCACCGCCTTCTTGTGATCCGGCTGCTGATTTTTCAGATAGATCTTGGTGTCGAGGGCGCCCGACAGATCCGGCGGCAGATCGCCCGGATATTGCGTGCCGATGGCGATGCCTGCGCCGAACGCCCTGCCCTCGCGCGCGAGGCTTTCGAGGTGCGACGAGTTCGCGACGCGCCACGCCTCGTCCACCACAAGAAGGCGCGTCAGCTTGCGGGGCTGCACGCGGCGCAAAAGCACGCCGTGCAGGCGAATGATGATGAGTTCGGCGAGCGCGGCCTTGATCTCGTCCGTCGGCAGCGCGAACAGCGACAGCACCAGCCGCTCGTCGAGCATCGCCTCGAACGGCACCGGCAATTCGTCCGACTTCGGGAACAGGCCGAGTTCGAACAGCGGCGCGATGCGGTCGAGAAGGCTGATCGCCTGCGGGTTCTTGGCCTCCTTCTGCTCTTCGAGGATAGCCACGACATCATCGAAGCTGGGTGGGCGAATGGACTCCGCCTCGACCCAACGCTGGGGATTGATGCCGCGCCGCTCGAAAGCTTCCTTCATCGCGTCGCGCAGGATCGCCGTCTGCCGGTCGCCCAGGCCGAAGACGCGCTTCAGCACGCCCGTGATGGTGAAGATGTGCTCGATAGGCTGCGCCAGACCGTCTTCGCTGGCGGACGGCATGAGCGGATTGAACGGGATGCCGAAGCGCCGCACGTCGTGCACCTTCAGCCCGATGGCCTGCACGAAGCTGCGTTCGGAATAGTCGTTCTTGAAGTCGAAGATGCAGATCGGGTAGCCGAGGCTCGCCACGCCATCGATCAGCACGTTCAGCGTCTGTGTCTTGCCCGAGCCCGGATCGCCCGTGACGAGAATGCCGAAGTTCAGAAGCTTCGCTTCGGTCTCGAACGGCGCCCAGTGGATCGGGCCGCCGTCCTCATGGGTGCCGAGCATGACGGCGGGCGCGGAAGGCTGACGGCGGCGCGGCGGGGCCGGAGGCGGCGGCGGCGCTTCCTTCGGCGCGGCCTTCTCCTTCTCGCTCGCAGCTTCGTCCTCGTCCTCGGCGGGCGCGCCCACGTAGGGAAACTGCACGATATCCCAAAGCGAAACCGCCTTCGTAAGCGGCCGCGATTCCCGCTGCCAATCCTCGAAGCCCGGCAGATCCTTGCACATGCGGAAGAAGTGGCGGGCCGAATCGAGCCGCTCCCAGCACAGCATTTCGAAGTGGGGCACGACGATCCCCTGCATGTCGCAGGCCTCCCGCAGAAGCGGCGCGATGAAGCGGCCCGTCTTCGGCAGGCGTCCCCCGCGCGGACGCACGATCACCGGGCGCGAGCCGTTCACACTGCGCAGGAAATTGCGGATTTCCTCGGCCAGCGGCGCGCCGCGTCCCTCGTTGCAGAGCGCGATCTCGCGGCGCTCGATGCTTTGCCCATCCTTCTGAAAATCGGCTTCGATGACCACGGTGCCGGTACGGCCGCGCACGCTGCGCCGCGTCTTGATGGCATCGACCCCATCGATCTCCGGCGCGCAGGCCTGCACGGCCCATTCGAGGATTTCCGCCTGCTGAAGGCCGTTGCCGACCGAAGGCTGAACCACACGGGATGTGAGTTCTCCATGCCACTTGTCGTCGAAATTGATGCCCGGCGCGGCCGGCGCGGAAACAACGAGCGGCGTTTCGACAAGCGGCGCGGGCGGCGGGGGCATGTCATCGATATCGGGAATACGCCCGATCTGAAGATAGACGCGGCGGAATTGCTGGATCAGTTCGAAGACATAGCGCGGCGTCTGGGCGCCGAGTTCGTCGATCATCCAGGCGGGGAAAGGATGAAGCGGCTCGGCCGGATCGAGCTTCGCCCCGGTTCGGGCAAAAAGCTCCATCAGCCGCCGGCGCAGCATCGACTCGGCCTGACGGCGACCGAGCGGCTTCAGGCGCACCGGCATCGCGCCGAAGCGCTCCAGCCTGTCGCGGATCGAGCCGTCGATGCCGTCCGCGATGGTGTCGTAAAGCGCTGGCAGCACGGCATAGGCAACGGCAAGCGGCGGCAGCGTCTCGGCCAGAAGCGCGCCCCGGCTGAAGAGATGGCGCAGGCGCTGCTCCCATCCCGCCACGCGGCTCTGTTCAAGTTGATCGAACGCGAGGAACAGCGTGCCGCCCGTCGCACCGATGACGTGGACAAGCGCATCGATGTGGCCGCGCGGGATATAATCCTCGACGCCCTGCATGAGACGCACGCCGCCGACGCTGACATTCAGCGGCTGACCGCGCAGATAGGAGAAGGAATCGTCGTCGCCCGCCGCGGCCCCGAGCAGCGCCGTGACGAAGGCTTCGGACGGTACCGGCAAATGCGATTCGCGCTGGAGCGCGGCGCGGATGGAAACGATGAGCGGGCGAAGGTCGAAATCGCGGATGTCGCCGTGTTCGTCGAGAACCTCGCGGCAGAACTGGGTCACGAGCGCCGGGTCGCCGCGCTGGAGGAGCGACGCGGCGAGGCGCGTCAGCGGCGACGGCGCGCCGGCATCCACGAGATAGCGTTCCGACAGGCGCGAGACGATCGCGCGCAACAGCCACGCATCGAGATCCTTCTCCGCGACGAGATCCACCATCGGGAAGAGCGCCGCGTAGACGCCGCCGCCTTGATGCATGCGCCGGATGGCGGTGAGGAGCGTGTGTGTCTTGCCGGTGCCGGTCGCGCCCTTGATGAGCATCACGCGCGAGGCCGGGTCCGGGTTCTGCGCGCGAGCCTGCGCGACAATCGACGAAAGCCCCTCGTCCGCGTCGGTCTCGATTTCGGCCACGTCCAGCCGCTCTTCGTCCGCCGCTCCGGCGAGCGAGGCTACAGCGCTGAAAACGCGGTCGAATTCGGGGCTTTCGAAAGCCTTGAGGCGGAGATCCATGATTGTCGCGTTACATCCATTGATTGACGATGAAGTGGCGTTCGTCGCGTCCGAGACGCAGGCGGGAGCGTTCCTTCAAGTTCGGGTCGAGGGGGCCGGCGATGTCGTACCGTTCGAGGTCGAGAAGCCCTTCGCGCGCGGCCTCGGCGAGATGTTGCTTGAATTCGTCGAGCGTGCCAAGCGCGAGCCCGGCGGCAAGTCCGGCATCGTAAACCTGTGCGATCGCGACACGGCCGATATAAGGCCGGGTTTCAAGGTGCAGGGCGAGCTTCCTGACCGAGTCGGCGAATCCGTCCAAGCGAAATGCCTCCTTCGTCTCGGCCGCCCCCTTCTCTTCCGGCTTCAGCGCGGCCCGGATGAGCGTTGCACTGAGATCGGCGAGAGTTCCCGCCGGGCCCTTGAAGGCCGACGACAGGAGGGCGGCATCGGCTTCGAGCACTGTACCCGAGTCGAGGCCGGCGAAGGCGAGATAGATGCGGCGGCTCATCGGATCGAAGGAAAACGACCGCTGAGGCCGGAGGAGATGGATGGTGAAACGGTCCCCGAGTGCGAGAAGAATCAGGCGCAGAAGCTCGCAGCGCACCTCGCCGCGCGACGGCGACACCGCGCGCATGTCGAGGCCGTAGAGCGTGCGCAGCGCCACCGCTCCGAGGTCGGCGCGGGCGCGGACGCCGTTTGCGGCTTCGGCGGCACCGAGCGCCTTGAGCGCAAGCGCGCGCCTGGCATCCGCCCAGCTGGCCGATGCGGACTGTGCGGCGCGCAGCATGCTGCCGTCTTCGATAATGGCGCGGGACGCGATGGCGGCTTCCAGTGCGGGTTCGGCGAGGGAGAATTCGGCCAGCGCATCGAGCGCCTCGGCCTTCGGGCAACCGTCTCGGCGCGAGCCGACATGCGCCACAACGATCTCGATCGGCGAGATCGGCTTCAGGCATTTCGGATTCGCTTGCGGCGGCAGTCGCGCGTCATCTCGCTTTATCGTCATAATGCGCGGCCCGCGTCGTTTGCGAATTCATCCTCCGATACTCAACCCTTTGTTCAGATTAACTGATTCGTAACGAACGCGAAAGCCCGCATATGTTCCCGGGGGCGTTTGGGCACGCGTGAGCCGTCAGACAGGAAAGGGCCTGGCAACGCGGCTCACGCCATGTTCGGTTTTCTCCCAGTGGAACGGCGCGTGGAAAAGCTGCCACAGGGCGCGATACGCCGCCGCCGACACGAACAGCCAGTAGAGGGGTATGAACAAGACATGCGGCATGAGATGCCTGTGGCGCGTGCCGCGGATGGCTGACGCCGAGAGCGCGATGTTCGCCGCATAGCCGCCGACGAAATTCACCACGGCGATCCAGAGAAGGAATTTCTCCGCCGCGCCTCCTCCGGCAAAGAGCCCGCCCTGAAACGCCTCGCAAAGCATCAGGATGTAGAACACCGGATGCGCGAGCGCGGAAACGATGATCCCTGCGAAATAGGCATGAAACGACAGAAAGCCGGCCACACCGAGTTCGGACATCGCCCGGCGCGGGTTGCGCATGTGCACGCCGAAGGTCTGCATCCAGCCCTTGAGCCAGCGCGTGCGCTGCTTTATCCACGGCATCGGGCGGCAGCAGGCTTCTTCCCACGTCGTGGATTCGAGCGTGCCGGTGCGATAGCCGGCCCGCGCGAGCCGCATCCCGAGGTCGGCGTCCTCGGTCACGTTGTATGGATCCCACGCGCCGATCTCGCGAAGCGCAGCCGCGCGGAAATGGTTCGACGTGCCGCCGAGCGGCAGCGGCAGGCGGAAGCGCGCGAGCAGCGGCAGAATCCCCCGGAAGAGGGTCGCATACTCGATGGTGAACTGGCGCGACAGCCAGTTTTCCCGCGCGTTGTAATAGTCGAGGCGGGCCTGAAGACAGACGAGACCGGCGGGAGCCCTCGCGAAAGCTGTCGCGGCCTTGCGAAGCTGGTCCGGCTCGGGGCGGTCCTCCGCGTCGTAGATCACGACGAATTCGCCTCGCGCGAAATGAAGCGCATAGTTCAGGGCCTTCGGTTTCGTGCGCGGTTCACGGTCCGGCACGACGACGAGATCGATATTGCCGGGAAGGGCGAGCCTTTCGGCTGCTTCGATGGTCTCGCGGTCGGACGCTTCGAGCACGATCTTGATGTCGAGCTTGGCGGCGGGGTAGTCGAGGCTTGCGAGGGCCTGCGCCAGATGCGGCAGGACCGCCGTTTCCTTGTAGAGCGGCACGAGCACCGTGTAGCGGGGCAGTTCGGCATCGCTCAGGAGACGCGCTTCCGTGACCTTCGGGCGCGGCAAGGCGATGTTGATCACGGCGGCGGCCCGGAGCGCGATGGTGAGCAGGAAGAAGATCGACAGCATCGCCGAGGCGAGCGTCACCGTTTCGACGGGCGCAAACGCGACCGCGCCGAGCGCAAGCCCCGCCGCCACCGTAGCGAAATAGAGCTGCCAAGCGGCGAGGCCCGCTTTCGCGCTCCAGTCCGGCCGCGTCTCGATGAGCCCCCGCACCGCGCTTTCGACGAGTACGCGGCCATGCGAGTGCGTCATCGCGTTTATGATTTCCTGACGTGTCATAAGCATGATGCTCTCGCGCTTCGGCCCGAGGCGCCGGGCGAGTGCCGCGAGTGCGGCCGGCGAAAATGTCTCGCCATCGACGGCAATGAAGTCGCGGCCCCAGGCCGAAAGCCGCACAGGCGTATCGAACAGGCGCCATGCGTCGCCGACCGCTTCGGAAAAGCGCGTCGCTTCGCCAGCGCCCGGTTTACGAAGTTCGAGCGACCTGGATAGTCGCGCCGCGAGATCGGGAGCGCGGATCGCACCTTGCGCCACCGCCGCCTGCACAAGGCCGACGCGGGCGCGAGCCGCATCGTTCTCAATCCTGCGGATCAGATCCGGCGAGGCGCCGAGTGCGATGAGAAAACTGCGATCGATGTCGGTCGCATCCGCATCGCGATCGGTGCAGCTGCCGCTGCTCCCGCTTGCGTGGGCAATTTCGGAAAGAGTATGCTTCCATTCGTACGGGACGAAGGCTTGAGCGATGTCCATTTTTTCACATTACGCAATACACATACCATGAAATGAAGAAGAACCGTTACGCCATCGACCTGTCCATAAACCGAAGGTTGCGGTCTATGTTTACCTCCAGACTGTTGCCGCCGCGCAGGGCGCTCCGCCTTATCGCGGTGTTTTTCTGCGTTCTTTTCGCAGTGACCGTGCTCGCGGCGGAGGGCACACCCGAAACGAACGAGAAGGCCGACAACGCGCAGAAGCTGCGCGATATCCAGGTCGGCCCGAAGCCCGACTGGTCCTGGCTGCCGCAGCTTCGGGTGTTGACCGAAGCGGACTATCCGCCCTTCAACTATTACGACGAGGAAGGCCGCCTCACCGGGTTCAACATCGACCTTGCCCGCGCGATCTGCCGCGAACTTTCCATCGACTGCGATATCTCCGCCGCCGAATGGTCCACCCTCGTGCCCTCGCTCAAGGCGAACGAAGCGGATGCGGTGATTGCCTCTATGGCCATCAACGGCAAGACCATCGCCGATGTGGACTTCACCAACCGCTATTACATGACGCCCGCGCGCTTCGTCGGCCGGACCGGCGCCTTGTTCCGCGAGGTTTCGGTGGAGGCTCTGAAGGGCGAGAAGGTCGCCGTCGTCAGGGGCTCGGCCCATGAGGCGTTTCTGCGGGACTTCTTCGACGGCGCGAAGATCGTGCCCTTCGACACCGCCGCCGATGCGCGAGGCGCGCTCAAGGCGGGCGACGTAGACCTCCTTTTCGGCGACGGCATCTCGGCGATGTTCTGGATTCAGGGCACGGACGCGAACCGCTGCTGCGAATTCAAGGGCGGCGGCTATACGGAGGCGCGCTATTTCGGCGACGGTGTCGGCATAGCCGTGAAGAAGGGCAACACGCGCCTGCGCGAGGTGCTGGATTATGCGCTCGCCCGCGTCAAGGCATCCGGGCGGTATGAAGAACTGATGCTGCGCTACTTCCCGTTGCCTCTTTATTGAGCGCGCCGGAGCGGCCAGCGCTCTCATGAGTTCTGCGTTTGCACGGCACCAATCCCAACTCAGGCCAAAGCGGGGAGACAATATGGAACTCGACGGAAAAATCGCCATCGTCACCGGCGCGGCGGGCGGCATCGGCCTGGCAATCGCGAAACGTTATGTGCAAGCGGGCGCGCGCGTTGCCATCGCGGATGTGAGGCTCGACGCGGCGGAACAGGCCGCTCGTTCGCTCGGCGGGCCGGGCAAGGCAATCGCGCTCGAAATAGACGTGACGAGCGAAGACGCCGTCAATGCGGGTGTCGCGAAGGCGGTGGAGACCTTCGGCACGGTGGACATCCTCGTGTCGAACGCGGGCGTGCAGATCGTCCATCCCGTGGAAGATTTCCCTTACGCCGACTGGAAGAAGATGCTCGCAATCCACCTCGACGGCGCGTTCCTCACCTCGAAGGCATGCCTGCCGCATATGTACAGGCAGAATTCCGGCACGATCATCTTCATGGGCTCGGTGCACTCCAAAGCGCCGTCCGCTCTGAAATCGGCCTATGTGACGGCGAAGCACGGCCTTCAGGGGCTTGCCCGCGTGATTGCGATGGAAGGCGCCAGCCATGGCGTGCGCACCAACGTCATCTGTCCGGGCTTCGTGAAGACGCCGCTCGTGGAAAAGCAGATCCCCGAGCAGGCCGCGCGCCTCAACATTTCCGAAAAGGAGGTCGTCGAGCGAATCATGCTCGGTCAGACGGTCGACAAGGAATTCACCACCATGGAAGACGTGGCCGAGGTAGCGCTGTTCTTCGCGGCCTTTCCGACGAATGCGCTCACGGGCCAGTCGCTCGTCGTCAGCCACGGCTGGTATATGAACTGAGCGGGCAAGCGGCGGTCTCTGCCGCCGCTGCCGCTGTTTATTGGCGCTCGTTCAGCGTGGCCTTGCCCGCGTTAGCCTTTACATGCGCAACGATGGCTTCGGTCGGCCAGCAGGTGAGCGGAAGCCCCGCCCGCTTCTGATAGGCGCCCACCGCCGCGCGCGTGCGTCCGCCAGCCTTGCCGTCCACCGTATCGGCATAGAGCCCGAGCCCGGTCAGCCGCTTCTGCAGGAATTCCACGTCGGCCGTGTGAACCTGTCGGATCGGCTCCCACCCCTTGGCGAACGGCCCCTGCCCGCGGATGCGGTCTGCAAGATGGGCGACATAGAGCGCGTAAAGGTCGCTCTTGTTGTATTCGCGGATCGCCTGAAAATTCTGAGTGGTGAGAAACGCCGGGCCATAGATACCGGCTGGCTGGAGCAGCGAAACCTCGAACCCGCGCACCGCGTCCGGGAACCGCTCGCCCTTCAGCGGGCGCACGCCCAAACGCTCCCATTCGGCAACAGATTTCGTCACGTCAAGATAACCGAGGCTGCAATCGACGCCTTCCGGTGCACGCACCTCGAAGCCCCATGGTTCCCTGGCATTCCAGCCAATGGCGTGAAGGTTGCGCGCAAGCGCCGTCAGCGCGTCCGGCACCTTGTTCCAGATGTCGAGCTTCCGTCCGTCCGACTCCACCGCGTATTTCAGATAATCCGTCGGCATGAACTGCACGAGCCCGAATGCGCCTGCCCAGGACGTCTTGAAATTCTCGGGCGTGATCGCCCCGATCTGCACCATCTTCAGCGCGTCGACGAACTGTTTCTGAAACAGCTCCGCGCGCCTGCCGATATAGGCTTGCGTCGCCAGCACACGAAGCCCGCTATAGCCGTCATGCTGCGTGCCGAATGCGGTCTCGCGACCCCAAAGGCCAAGCATGATGTACGGGTCGACGTCGTAGCGATTCTTCAGGTCCGCCAGCACCTTCTCATGGCGCGCGGCAAGGTCGCGGCCTTTGACGAGAAGACTGGCCATCTGTTTCTCGGAAACGTACTGCTCGGGCGTGCGCACGAATTCCGGCTGCTCGCCCTTAGACTTTCGGTTGCCGATATCGAGATCGGGCAGGCTGAAATCCGCCGTAAGCGGACGCGTCACGCGGTCGTAGATTTCGGGCTTTACGCCCGCGTCGAGCGCCGTCTGCCGGAACGACGCCACCCATGCGCGAAAGCCGTCCTGTGTCGGTTCGGCGGCGTGCCCGGGCAGCACGGCCAAAAGGACGCAGAGCAATCCGCCGCAAAACGCGACGAGAGAGGATATTTTGTGCGGTCTCCGATGTATCATCTTTTCTACCTCGCGGAACATGCGGCGATACCGAGCTTTCCGCTCTGGTGACCGGCCCGTCTCTTCGGGGTGATTGGGATCGCGCATCCTGTCGCGGCGCGGCAGGGCTTCGTTGTTTCTGCTATCCCGTAAGTGGACCTATAACAGGAGGACAATTTCAGCGGGTAAAATTTTGTCTTTTTATGGTCAACGCCGATTCCTGAAAGGTTTACCTTGTCCGTGGCCTACATAAACAAGATCGCGACCGCAGTCCCGCCCCAGCAGGTTCACGAAGCATTCATCGAATTTCAGAGGCAGATACTGAAAGATCAGCGCAAGCGCTCGATTTTCGACCGCCTCGTGCAGATGGGACAGATCGAAAGACGTTTCTCGTGTGTCGTCCCGTCCGAGGATCGCGTCGGCGCCTCGATCAACGGCGAAGTCTTCTACGTACCCGGCAATTTCCCCACCACCGGCCAGCGCATGCGCCAGTACGAGATCGAAGCGCCGATTCTCGCCGAGCGCGCGGTGGAGCGTCTCGACCTTGGCGCCGCGACGCACGTGATCACGCACCTGATCGTGACGTCATGCACCGGCTTTTCCGCCCCCGGTATCGACCTGCAACTCGTCAGCCGCCTCGGGCTCAATCCTTCCGTCGAACGCACCATCGTCGGTTTCATGGGCTGCTATGCCGCCATCAACGCGCTGAAACTCGCGCGCCACATCGTGCGCTCGGACCCGTCCGCCAGAGTGCTTGTCGTCAGCATCGAACTCTGCACGCTGCATTTCCAGGAGACGCAGGAGCTTGAGGAGATGATGCCGTTTCTCCTGTTCGCGGACGGCGCGGCGGCGGCGCTCGTCAGCGCCGAGCCGAAGGGCCTTTCGATGGAGCGCTTTTACGCAACCGTCATGCCGGAGGCAGCGGACCAGATGGCTTGGCACATCCGCGATCACGGCTTCGACATGGTGCTGTCGACCCGGATCCCGTCTTCGGTCGGCGAAGCGATCAACCGCGCCGCCGATGCGATCCTCAACGGCTGGAAGACGAAGGACATCGAGCTTTGGGCCGTCCATCCGGGCGGCCGCGCCATTCTCGACGCCGTGGAGGGTGCGTTCCGCCTACCGATCACCGCACTGGATGCCTCGCGGCGAACCCTGAAAGACTTCGGAAACATGTCGTCCGCAACCGTGCTTTTCGTGCTGAAGTCCATTCTTGAGGAGGCGCGATCGGGCGCCAAAGGCTGCGCCATGTCGTTCGGGCCGGGGCTGACCGCCGAAACGATGCTGTTCGAGGCTGTGTAGATTACAATGCCCGATTTTTCGAAGCGGGGCACGACGCCGGAACTGATGGATCACGAAGAGGTGCCGTTCGAGGACCATCGCGCGGTGCTGCGGCAGCTGACGCGTGCCAACGAGCTGTCGCTCGCCTATCGCCCGACGCTCGCCTTTTTCCGGCGGCTCAAGCGCGAGGGACGGCTTCCGAAAGGCCGACCGCTCGTTGTGATCGACGCGGCCAGCGGTTACGGCGACATGTCGCGAAAAATTGATCGCTGGGCGCAGAAAAACGGCGTCGAGGCCCGTTTCCTCGGGGTAGACATGAATCCTCAAGCTGCGCGCGCCGCAGCGGAAGCCACGCCGCCGGGCCGGCCCATCACATGGCTCACGGCAAATTTGTTCGACTTTCGCGCCGATTTCGAGGTCGATATCGTCATGTCTTCGTTGTTCACCCATCATCTGCCGGGACCGGAACTCGTGGGTTTCATTCGCTGGATGGAGGAAACGGCGCGCATCGGCTGGATCGTCAACGATCTGAAGCGCCATCCGCTGCCCTATTATTTTCTCAAGGCCGCGTTCTTTGCGACGCGGCAGCATCGCTTCATGCGCCACGATGGCCCCGTATCGGTCGCAAACGCCTTCAGGCGCGGGGACTGGCAGGGTCTGCTGGCCGAGGCGGGGCTCTCGCCCGGCGCCGCAAGCATCGAGGCATGGACGCCATTCCGGCTCTGCGTCACGCGGGTCAAGGACGCCACATCATGAATTACGATGCGGCGATAATCGGCGGCGGCCCGGCTGGGGCCGCCCTTGCAACCCATCTTGCGCGGGCCGGTCGTAGCGTCGTGCTGTTCGAAAAGGAATCCGGCGCGCACGATAAGGTTTGCGGCGAATTCCTGAGCCATGAGGGCGTCGGCTATCTTGAGGCGCTGGGTCTTCCGGTGGACGAGCTGGGCGCGCTGACGCTGAGCCGCATCCGTCTCGCGGGGACGGGCGAGCCGGTCTCCGCGCCGCTCCCATTCGAAGCGCGAAGCCTTTCCCGGCGCGTGCTCGACGAGGCGTTGCTGCGGCTCGCGGCGGACGCGGGCGCGGAAATCCGGCGCGGGGTGCGTGTCAAGAGCGTGACCGGCACGATGAACGGCTTCGCGCTTCAGCCCGAACGCGGAAGCGAGGTGTTCGCGAACGCGTCGTTCCTCGCCAGCGGCAAGCACGATATCAAGGATTTCAAGCGCGAGCGCGGCGCGCACCCGGAGTGCCTCGCGTTCAAAACCTATTGGCGGCTTCGGCCCGAAGAGGCGGATGCGCTCTCCGGCCATATCGAGCTTGTCCTGTTTCGCGGCGGTTATGCCGGCCTTCAGCCGGTCGAGGGTGGCCGGGCCAATCTCTGTCTCATCGTTCGCAAGGACACTTACGCCGATCGCTATGGCTCATGGGACGCCTTGTTCCACGCGCTCCGACATGAGGCGCCGCACGCCGGACGCAGGCTCGCAGGCGCGGAGTGCCTCTCCGAAAGGCCGCTCGCCATAGCGGGGCTGCCTTACGGCTTCCTCGCGCGCTCGAACGGCTGGCTCTGGCGCATCGGCGATCAGGCCGCCGTCATTCCGTCCTTCTCGGGCGACGGCATGTCGATCGCGCTTCATTCCGCGCATTGCGCCGCAGGCATCTACCTTTCGGGCGGGGGGGCTGAAGCGTTTCAGGACGCGCTCGCGCGCGATCTGTCCGCCCAGTTGCGCCGTGCGACGGCCTTGTCGCGCCTGCTCGTCAGCCCGATGGGACAGAAGCTGGCAATGAACGCCGCGTACATGCTTCCGCGCATGCTGTCGCTCGGCGCCGACTGGACCCGCATTCCGCCACGCGCGTTGAACCGGGCCTGCCTGTAACGTCTTCGCGCCGACCCGTACGGGATCGCAGCGGCAAGTCAAGGGACGGGCAAACGATCAAGCCTGTTCAAAACCCTATTGCATCGGCGCGCGCTATAGTCTTTCGCTGTATTGCGCATTACAGGTGATGGATCGTATCGACGAGACTGCTTGTCAAAGTTTTCGCGATGATCCCGATCTTTGAAACATCTCGCCTCTTGTTGAAGCCGCTTCGGCTGGAGGACGCGCCCACCACGCAGACGCTGTTTCCTCACTGGGAGATCGTCCGCTATCTGAGCGACCGCGTGCCATGGCCCTATCCCGAGGGCGGCGCGGAGACGTTTTACCGCGAAGTCGCACTGCCGAACATCGCCGAAGGCACGTTCTGGAGCTGGACCCTTTGGCTGAAGGGCGGCCCGGATCACCATATCGGCGCCGTGGACCTGCGAACCGAAAAGAAAGACAATCGCGGCTTCTGGCTCGGTTTGCCATGGCAGGGCAAGGGCCTCATGACGGAGGCTTGCGTCCCGGTGACGGACTACTGGTTCGATGTCCTTGGGCAAGACAGGCTCGTCGTCGCGAAAGCCGTGGAGAATGTCACGTCGCGCCGCGTGACCGAGAAACAGGGAGCGCGCATCATCGATGTCGAGGAGCGCCGCTTCGTCTGCGGCCCAAGGCGAACCGAGATCTGGGAACTTACGCGCGAGGACTGGAACGCCCGCCGCCGTGGCTGACCTGCTTGCCGGGAAGCCATGAAATGCGGCGCCTTGTCGCGCTCTTTTGCAGTCAAGCTGAAGCTGGAATCGCCTGAACGGTCGACCTTCGCAAACGGCTCGCGCGCATGCGCTTTCCCGCGCCTTGTGCTTTGCGCTATAGGCACATCTTATCGCAATTATTTTGCTTTTCTTGGCGCGTTTATTAAATGCCAAGAAAAATGATTGCTTTTATTCGGGATCGGCGGTTGAATCTCCCAAACGGAGGAGAAACCATGACCGACCAGACACCCGGCTTTGCTACCCTTTCAGTTCACGCTGGCGCGCAGCCGGATCCCGCGACCGGCGCGCGCATCACGCCGATCTATCAGACGGCATCCTATGTGTTCGACAACGCCGAACATGCGGCTGCGCTCTTCGGCCTCCAGGCGTTCGGCAACATCTACACGCGCATCAACAACCCGACGCAATCCGTGCTCGAAGCGCGCCTCGCGGCCCTCGAAGGCGGCACGGCTGCGCTCGCGGTCGCGTCAGGCCACGCCGCTCAGTTTCTCATTTTCCACGTACTTCTTGAGCCGGGCGACGAATTCATCGCCTCTCGCCAGCTTTACGGCGGCTCAATCAACCAGTTCAACAACGCCTTCAAGAAGTTCGGCTGGAACGTGGTCTGGGCCGACGGCGACAACCCGGCGAGCTTCGAGGCTGCCGTAACACCGAAGACGAAGGCCATCTTCATAGAGTCCATCGCGAACCCCGGCGGCATCATCATCGATGTGCCCGCAATCGCGGCGGTTGCGAAGAAGGCCGGTGTTCCCCTCATCGTGGACAATACGCTCGCGACGCCCTACCTCTTCCGGCCGAAGGAACATGGCGCGGACATCATCGTGCATTCTCTCACGAAATTCCTCGGTGGTCAGGGCAACTCGATCGGCGGCGCCATCATCGACGCCGGCACGTTCGACTGGCTGAAGAGCGGACGCTATCCGTCGATCTCGGAGCCGAATCCGTCCTATCACGGCCTCAACATCGGCGAGACATTCGGCAACTTCGCCTTCGCCATCGCCGCGCGCGTGCTGAGCCTGCGAGACCTTGGCCCCGCCATCGCGCCGCTTAACGCGTTCCTGATCCTGAACGGCCTTGAGACGCTTTCGCTTCGCATCGAGCGCCACGTGCAAAATGCGCTCAAGGTCGCCGAGTGGCTGGAGAAGCACCCGAAGGTCGCCTGGGTCAACTATGCGGGCCTGCCGGGCAACCGCTATCATGAGCTTGCTCAGCGGCTCACGCCGAAGGGTGCGGGCGCCGTGTTCACCTTCGGCCTGAAGGGCGGCTATGAAGCGGGCGTCAACCTCATCTCGAATGTGAAGCTGTTCTCGCTTCTCGCCAATATCGGCGACGTGCGCAGCCTCATCATTCACCCGGCTTCCACCACGCACTCGCAGCTCACGCCCGAACAGCGCGAACTGGCCGGCGCGGGCGACGACACCGTGCGCCTCTCGGTCGGCATCGAGGATCCGGCGGACATCATCGCCGACCTCGAACAGGCCCTCGCCGCGCAGTAAGGCGCGCGCACCAAACGGCCGGACTCCGTCCCGCCCTCACACTGCTGACAAAGCTCCCGCCTCGCGCGGGAGCTTTTGATTCAGCGTGTCACGCCGTAGAAACCGATTCCCCACACTTCCATAATAAAAACCCCGCCAAAAAGCCGGGGCTTGTCTGCTGTCCGGGACGGCCTCGTGGCCCTTTTGCTTCTCAGACCTCGCCCGGGCGAGGCTTCAGCATCCACCTGATAAGGACGCCCGCCCACAACATCCAGATCACCGTGATCACGAGATAGAACAACAGGTGTCGCCAAAGCTCCGTGCCCGGCAGGCGCGCGAGCGCGATGGAGATGGTGAACAGGAAATACAGCACCGATCCGAACACGAAAACAAAGACGCCGATCAGTTTTCTCAATCGCGGGGTCATGCCACTCCGTCCTGTCCCATTTCGCATGTGCAAAAGCCATCCGCGTTGATAGTCGAGGCTTGTAGGCTTCGCAAATTTTCTTTTTAGCTCAAGGCCAAGCTGGGAGCGCGCTCTTGTCCGGGGGGAAAGAGAAGCGCACCCGGTGGCTGGGCTGGCGTCCGTCGCATTCGGGCGACGGACGCTGTTTCTTCACCTCAACTCCGGTGGTCCTATGAGAAAGTTGCTTTTTGTACCCGTTGGTATTGCTGCCTTAGCCATGCTCGCGAGCGTGAGCTATTCGGCCGATCCGTCCAAGCCGAAGCAGGAAGAAGTGAGCGCGGCGCAGAACGGCAGCGCTTCGCACGCTCAGCCCGAGAAGCCCGCTGCAAATGCCGAGGCCAATAAGCCCGCTCCCGCGAAGACGGCGGATACAAAGCCCGAGGGCACCGCAAAACCTGCGAAGGTCGAGGCCGAAAAACCCGCTCCCGCCTCGGCGAAAGCTGCAGACGCGAAGCCGGCTGTTGCAAAGCCCGAAGACAAGAAACAGGTCGAGACGAAGCCTGCGGCGAAGCAGCCCGAAGTGAAGGCGGCGACAAAGGCCGAGGACAAGAAGCCGGGCACCGCCGCGAAGCCGGACGCGAAGCCCGTCGCTGAAGCCAAGGATGCGAAGCCCGCGCCCGCGAATACAGCAGCCGCGAAGACCGGCATCGCGAAGAAAGCCACGGTGAAGAAGGCGAAAAAGTCTGCCAAGCGTCACGGCAAGCGCTATGCGAAGCGCCTGCACCGCAAACATCGCCATATCCATCGCTCGCACAAGCATCATCATCGCAAGCACCAACACCGCAAGCGCAAGGCGCATCGCGTGTCGGACGCCGCGCCATACGCTGCGACGGCAGGCTCTATCTAGCGAAAAGGGGGGGCGCGTTTCCGCCCCAGGATGCAGATAACAAACGGCGACATCCCGCAAGGGAGCCGCCGTTTTTAGCTGGGTCGCAGTAGCGACTTGGCTTGGTTTCTCGGTCGCAATTGCCGCCGCTCAGGAGAAGCGGCAATCCTCTCGCACGATTATGACCGCGCGTGCGGAACGAGCTTGTCGATCACCTTCGCGGAGCAGATCACGCCGGGGATCCCTGCGCCCGGATGCGTGCCCGCGCCCGTCAGGAACAGGTTCTTGATGCCTTCCGCCTTGTTATGGAATCGGAAATAGGCCGACTGCGTGAAGTGCGGCGCGATCGAGAAGCCCGCGCCCTCGTGGCTCAGATAGCCGTGCTTGAAGTCGCGCGGCGTCATGTACATCTCGGCGCGGATCGTCTCCGACAAGCCCGGCAGGATCGTGCGTTCGAGGCCCGCAACGATGCGGTCGCGCAGCTTCGGCCCTTCCACATCCCAGTCGATGTCGCCCTTGAGGTTGGGCACGGGACAAAGCGCGTAGAACGAATCGCAGCCCTCGGGCGCAAAGGTCGGGTCGGTCGCCGTCGGGCGGTGGACATAGAGCGAAAAGTCGTCCGCGAGCACCTTCTTGTTGAAGATGTCGTCGAGCAGACCCTTGTAGCGCTTGCCGAGCCAGATCGTATGGCGCGCGACGTCGGGATATTGATGCCCCGTGCCGAAATAGAGGACGAACAGCCCCATCGAAAGCCGGGCCGTCCTGCGCTTCAGGCGCGCGGAGAGGCCGATTTCGCTGTCGGGGATCATGTCGCCGAAGAGATGCATCGGGTCGACGTCAGACACCACGATATCGGCGGAAACAGTCTCGCCGTTCTTGAGGCGAACGCCCTTCGCCGTGCCCTTTTCGATGACGACGGACGACACCGTTTCGCCGAGGCGAATGTCGACGCCCTCCTCTTCCATCAGCTTGCCGAGCGCGGCGACAATCGCGCCCGTGCCGCCCTCCGCGTAGAACACGCCCCATTTGCGTTCGAGGTAGTGGATCAGGCCGTAAATGCTCGTCGTCTGGAAGGGGCTGCCGCCGACGAGCAACGGCTGGATCGACAGCGCCTGCCGAAGCTTCGGGCTGTGGAAATATTTCGTCACGAAGTCCCACACGGTCCGATAGCTGCCGAGTTGAACGAGGCGCGGGATCTGGCCGACCATCGTGAAGGGGTTGTGGAACGGCTGATCGGCGAGGTTCGTGAAGCCGGCGTCGAACAACTGCTTCGAGTGCTCCAGCATGCGCAGATAACCGTCGCCGTCGCGCGGGTCGAGGCGATTCATCGCGGCGAGCGTTTCTTCGAGCGTACCGCCGTAATCGAAGGTCGAGCCGTCCTCGTCGAAGAAGAAGCGATACCAGGGCGTGAGCGGCTTGAGCGTGATGTAGTCTTCGCTCTTCTTGCCGAACAGGTCGAACAGTTCCTCGATGAGGAACGGCGCGGTAATCACCGTCGGCCCGGCGTCGTGCCTGAAGCCGTCCTTCTCGAAAACCTGGCCGCGCCCGCCAAGCATGCGGCCGCGGTCGATCAACGTCACGCGGTAGCCCTTGGCCGCGAGCCGGAGCGCCGCCGCGATACCGCCGAATCCTGCGCCGACGACGAGTGCGGTTTCGGCACCTTCGGCGCGCGAGCGCGAAGGCGCTTCAGTGTTCGCGACGATCTGATCCATGGCTCTTCCTTATCTGGTCTTACGGTTCGGCGCCTTCGACGATGACGATCTCACCCTCGGAAAAACCGACGCGATGCGCGCGGGCGGCTTGATATTCCGCCGAGTTGTAGCAGTCCACCGCCGCTTCAAAGGTGGGAAATTCGATGACGACATTACGAGCGCGGGCAGTGCCTTCCGCTGCGGTAAAGCGTCCTCCCCTGGCGAGAAAGCGCGCACCGTGTGCTTTGAACGCGTCTGCCGCGCCGGCAACATAAGCTTTGTATGCCTCGGCGTCTTTCACATCGACGCGGGCGATCCAGTACGCTTTCGGCATGGGTGTCAACCTCTCCGAACACCTTGGCCCCGAATGCCGCAGTGTGTAAAGTTCAGTTTACAAGCTATGGCGCATGGGCCATACCGTTTTGATGGCCAAGCTGTTTTTACGCGGTCTTTCAACCGACTTCGGAGAGATAGAGGCCACTTCAAGCCATCGTCAAGTTACCAGTGCGGGAATCTTACATGGGCGGCCAGCTAGACGTTTACATGATGCTGCGGGCGAAAATCGAGTCGCGGCTTGCGGAACTGGTAGAGTTGGACGGGCCACTCGATCCGTTGCAGGGTTCGCTGCGGCACAGCCTCCTCGCCCCCGCCAAACGTGTCCGCGCCGTGCTGACCCTCGTTGCCGCCCGCGAACTCGGCGGGCGTGAAAGCGACGCTCTCGACCTCGCCTGCGCGGTCGAGATGATCCACACCTCCTCGCTGATCCTCGACGATCTGCCCTGCATGGACAACGCCGCCACGCGGCGCGGCATCCCGTCCAATCACCGCGTTTTCGGTGAGGCGACCGCGATCCTCGCCTCCATCGGCCTGATGAACCGCGCCTATGGGGTCGCGGCGGCGGCGGCAAAGCTTTCGGCCGACCAGCGCGCCGAAGCCGTCGGCGTGCTCGAATGGTCCGTCGGCCTTGAAGGGCTCGTGCGCGGCCAGCATGACGACCTCGCAGACTACCGCGCCACCATGAACGAGGCGCAGCTCGAAACCATGTATGCGCAGAAAACCGGCGCGCTTTTCGCCGCCGCGGCCGAATGCGGCGCGATAGTTGCGAATAATCAAGCCGCGCGCCCCGCAATGCGCAAATTCGGTCTTGATCTCGGCGTAGGATTTCAAATCTTAGACGATGTGCTTGACGCGCATGCGACAAGCGACCGCGCGGGCAAGGATACGTCCAAGGATTCCGGGCGCACCACTTTCCCGAGCCTCCTCGGCGTGACGGAGGCGGCGGAGATCGGCCGCGCGAAGATCGAAGGCGGCGTGGGTGCGGCGGTTGCCGCTGCTCAGGCAGCAGGGAGCGACGGGCGTCTGTTCACGGCGTTCGCCTCGCGTCTTGCGGAAGCATTTTCGGAGCTGATGCCGGAGTTTCAGGGGAAGCTCGTCGTCAGCGCATAGGGATCGAACAACGGCGAGGATCGATGAGCGACTGGCTATTTTACATCGCATTGTTCTTCGCCGTTTTCTTCTTCATGGAGGGCACCGCATGGTTCCTCCACAAATACGTCATGCACGGTTTCCTATGGGTGCTGCACAAGAGCCACCACGAGCCGCGCACCGGCGCGTGGGAGCTGAATGACGCTTTCGGCATCTTCTTCGCGGGTATCGCCATCGCGCTCATCGCATGGGGCGTGCAGTTTGGCGGGCCGACATGGGCCTGGGTCGTCGGCGCGGGCGTCACGGCTTACGGCTTCGTCTATTTCCTCGCGCATGACGTGCTGGTGCATCACCGCCTCGGCGTGAACATCCATCCGAAGAGCGGTTATCTTCGCCGCCTCTATCAGGCGCACCGCCTGCACCATGCGGTCGACGGCAGGGACGGCTGCGTATCGTTCGGCTTCGTATTCGCGCCATCGCCGGAGCGCCTCAAGAGGAAGCTTCAGGAACTCGCTCCGCTTAGGGCGGCCCAGCGCAGCAAGCTCGATGCGAAGCGCTTCACATCGGGCGGCGAAACGCTGCATTA